>JBDKJQ010000056.1:0-6514 GCA_039796495.1 archaeon
CCTTGCAGATATAAAAGCTACTTAAAAGTATTATTTAAAATTTTTGTATTTTTATTTTGCAGAATTATGAGATGTCAACATCAAACGGCTCAGTTGTGTAAGGAGTGCCGTCTTCCTGCTTTATGACTAACTTATATCTGATTAAACATGTTGAGACATCACTGACAGACCCTTCCTGAATATTGAACCGAATGGTGTCGTAATATTTTTGACCGCTTGAAACTTCAACGCTTCCGGATCCTCCGGTCGTTATCCATTCCTCTGCCTGACGATCAGTAATACCGCATTTTTTCCGAATGTTATCGTCGGCAACTTCAACCTGCCACTTAAACTTTTGTGTTTTTACCGAATTCTGGATGCCAAATCCTAACCCAAATTCATCTCCTTGCTTTACTTCAGCGATTCTGTTCGGCAGATAGATGACCGCGCGCTGATCCTCGACAAATAGTTTATTAATTTCAGCTTCAACTTTTTTGTTCATTGTTTCGACATTATATTTTGCACCGGTAAAAATTGTTCTGACAAGGACGAGACCAAGAATCAGCATGCTCATTGCAAGCACCAGAATGACGATCGTCCCTATAGAAAGCTCAAGCGCAGCATGTTTTCCTTCTTTATGTTTTCTTCGAGAAATACTTTTTACTTTCCTCTTTTTCATGATACTACTATATTAAAATGATATTTAAATGTTTTGTGAAGTCTCTAACGTGCACCGTGGAGGAAAACTCGGGTAAACGGAAAATATACATCGCCCGAATTCACCGTTGCTTTAAAAGTAGAACTATTGATTGCCTCAATTTCGCTTAAAGACAGAGTAACTAGATACTCGCTTGAGACAAAGTGATAGCCTTCATTTGATTCCCTTTGTATTGAACCGTAACTACAAAATGTTTCTCCGCGCAACAATAATTCTTTTCCAACCAAATCGTCCAGGTTCATGAAAGATATAATAAAATCTTTTTTAAAAAAAGATGCTGTATTTTTTTGACATACGCTCACTGATTACTATTGCACTGGACTATTTCAAAAACCCTTATAAAATTATTAAAATTTTATTTTCTTTTTTATTTTATTCCAGTTTGGCAGCGCAATGCTGACAACTGCAATTACAAACCCCAATAATAAACCGATGTCATTATGAGCGTTTTCATATATTCTTTGAAATGAAATGACAATTAAGACTGAAAATGCCAGAAGGAAGAACGGCATTCGCCAGCTTTTATTTTGGTCGATGAAAAAATAGATAATATACAACACAAATGAGGCAAGGACAATATGTGCAGACGAATCAAAAAGGATATCTTTTCCATAGACTGACATTGGATACCACTTGAATACGAATAACCCAAGGATCATCAAGGTGAACGTAAGCGATATCTTCAAGAGCTTTTTTCGCTTGCTTTCCATTTCCTCACCTCTTCTCTTCATTTATCCTCCTATAAAAAATTCTTTCCAGAAAAATTTCAGCAGCCAGATATTTCCTAACACTAGGTTTGTAATAATCATCAGAACGATCAACAATAAAATAATTTTTGTGATAAACCACACAATGTCGAGGATTTTGTTTGTAGGTTTTTTTGGTCCGCCTCCCAGAACTCCTTCGATAACATCGCGCGCGTCTTCAGTTATTTGTCGCTTGAATTTTTCTCTTTTCTCTTGCGCTTTCTCGCGTTCTATGTCTTCTAATCTTTTGATGGGCATGTGATAAAGAGGCTGGGGGAGTTTATAATTTTTTGGGAGGTTTGATCAATTTGACAATTCCTTTTTCTCCGTCAACTTCCACTTCATCACCTGTTTTCAGAACTCGGGTAGCTATTCTCGTTCCTATAATGCACGGAATTTTAAGCTCTCTGCTTACAATTGCTGCATGACACAGCATACCGCCAGCGTCGGTGATTATTGCGCTGGCATTCTTCATTAAAGGAACAAACCGTGGATCCGTCATTCCGGTTACTAAGACTTCCCCTTTCTGCAATACTTCTTTATTTGAAAATTTTTTAATGATTCTGACCTTTCCCTTTATTTTTCCCGGAAAAGCAACTGTTCCAGTGATATTTTCTTCAGAAATTGAGTGCAGTGAGTCATCTATTTGTTGGGCAATGTGCTGAGGATAAACCTTTTGTCCGTTTGATATAACTATCACTGAATACTTATTTCTTTCTCTCAGTTCCTCCTTATTTGGCAAAACCCCGTTAGCCAGATATTTCTCTAATTCTTCAAGAAGCAATGCCTCCACCTCTTTAACTGAATATTTTTCTTTTTGTGCAATTGAAGAAAGCATTTTCCCACAAACATCACTTATCTTGAAAAATATATCCTGCGAATATTTTCGTGCTTCTTCAAGTAAATTACCGTATTTTTTAATAAGCTCATAGTCAAGGGCGTTAACGCTTTCTTTCACTGCCATGCTGTATGCAGAAAATTTTCCGAATGCTTTTCTTAGTCTCTGGAAATTATCTTTTTTTAATAGCTGAGCAGGAGTTTCCGACAAGATTTTTCTCATCTCGTCAGAGCTTTTTTTCAGGTTGGCGGAAATTTCTTTTAAGAATTTATTATCCTTTCTTGCTTTTTCAGCGAGAATCTTACTAAAACTATCAAGTTCTTTCGTCATAAAATATCCTGTAGCAACGCCGTCTTTGTAGATGACAAGCGCATGTTCTAAGGAGATTCCAAGATTTTTCTTTAACTCTTCTAAGTCCATCCCTAACGAATTAAAAAATAAAGAAAATTTGCCCTCATAGTTTTTTGTCCATTTTTCTTTTGTTATCCCCTCTATATTTTCTTGGGAGATTATTCTTATTAGACCACTATTCGCATCAACCTCGATTTCATCACCATCTCTCAATACCTGTGTTGCTATCTTGGTGCCAATGATGCAGGGTTTATTCAACTCCCGACTTACTATGGCAGCATGGCACGCAATCCCTCCTTCATCGGTAACTATCGCTGAAGCTTTTTTCATGAGTGGAACAAATTCTGGACGAGTCATGCTCGTCACGAGAATATCTCCTTCAGTAAAAGAATGAAACTTTCGAGGATCATAGATTATCCTCGCAATTCCTCTCACTCTGCCTTTATTTGCAACCTTACCCGTTATACTCTTGACATCATTTCGAGGTTTCTCTAATGTATGTGATTCTTCAAATTCTTCTTCAAGGTTTTCATATTTCTCAGAATAGGTATTATTTCCATAGTATACATTCACAAAATCTCCCTGTCTTTTTTTAACATTAGCAAGATTTTTTCGTGAAAACTCATTGCCCTTGAGTACCTCACATGCATATGAAACACAGGATAAGTCTTGTTCTATTCCCCAGATCTCATAAAGAGCTTTAACACATTCGTTTAAGAGAACGTCTGCCTTATTGATAAGAATTTTTCGATCATCTCTGAGCTCTATCACCCAACTTAAAAAATCTGCGACTGATTTTTCATCTTGAGTAAGAAGGTCTCTCAGCTTCTTCTTTTCTTTTGATCTTTTGTAAATTTCCTCTGTTGAATTTTTTATTTCTTTCTTTAATTCCCGATGTTTTATCTTTGACAGCTTACCTTCAACTTCGTCTTTTGAAGGTGCAGCAGAGTAGCCGGTATACACGTGCTTGAGGTATTCCGGATTTTTTATATTATCAACAATCTCTCTATCATTCTTTAGATTAAACGACGGAAAATCATATATTTCTGAAACCTCAAATATTTTTTCAAAATGCAACTTCAATCCTTGCTGTTCGTAAGTTTTTTTAACGATCTCTGCATCTAAAAAATCAATAAATAAAGTTAACGCTACCAGCTCATGCAAGTATTCTTCAGAATTTCTTAGTATCTCAAGTGTTTTCTGTTCGCCTCTAGGCTTCTTCTTAGAATAATCCCCATACAAAGAGTCGATTTTATTTTTTATGTTGTTATATCGATCGTTAATTTTTTCTTTATACTGTGGATCTTTAATATATCGCTCAATTGCTTTCTTAGATATCGCTAAATACTTATCCAGACTTATAAAATGAGCGAATAGGTCATTTCTTTTTATGCTTAAAACTGGATAGATTCCTTCCTTTTCTTTAAATGTCTCATCATAAAATTTTAACCAGTCGGTTACTAAAAACAACGGAATGAATTTCCCTCTAATAACCAATAACTCCTCGTTTCCCATTTCTTTTTTAAATTTCTCCACAAGCGTTTCTTCTTTTTGACTTGGGTTTGACAATGTAGTTATCGGTCTGCTCTGTACAATATAAAATTTGTTTTTTTCATATGCCCATTCAACATCGACGGGAAAGGCGTAATGTTTCTCGATTTTTAATATGAGGTCGGTTAAGTGTAAAATTTCCTTATCCGATAATTTTTGACTTCCACTTTCTTTTACAGTTTTCCACTCGTTTCCACCATTTTCTACTCTATATAATCCTCTTTCTTGGTTTGATATATTTTTATCAATGATTCTTCTCGGTTCTTTTTCAACAACATAACTATCCGGCGTTATTTGTCCTGAAACGATTGCTTCTCCTAAACCATACCCTGCTTCTATAATAAGTTGATTTCTATCCTGCGTAACCGGATGAACTGAAAATGCAATCCCTGAAATTTCACTTTCAACCATTTTTTGTACGACAACCGCCACCGAAATTTTTTCCTTATGCAAATTTTTTTCAAAGCGGTAGAAAATTGCCCGAGGAGTAAACAGGGAGGCCCAGCATTTTTTTACGTTCTCAATGAGGTCTTTTTCTGTTGTATTAAGATAAGATTCTAATTGACCTGCCCATGCCGCGCTTGCGGAATCTTCTGAGGTTGCGGAAGACCTGACTGCAACGTATTTTGCATTTAATTTTTTAAAATATTTTTTTATGTCTGATTCAATGTCGTGAGGCATTTTTGCATTAAGAATAAGCGCCTTTATTTTTTCAGAAGCGTTTTCTACTGTGTGAATTTCATCATGCTTTACTGAATGCAAAATGGAATCTATTTCAATATTCAGATCTGTTTCTTCAATAAACTTTTCGAAAGCGTCTGAAAGTACGACGAATCCTTCAGGCACAGGAATTGACGCATTCGTCATCTCTCCTAACGATGCGCCCTTTCCTCCGGCTTGAGGAACATCTCTTTTATGAAGATGCTTAAAATTCCGAACAAGTTCCATGATTTCTTGACGAGAATCATGTTAAAAAACCTTATTACAAAATGAGGGGAGCGTGAATCGAACACGCGACCCCTACGTCTTCAGCGTAGTGCTCTCCCACTGAGCTACCCCCTCATATAACAAATGCTTTGACGCATTTGGTATGTTCGGAAAACCTAAAAGGTTTTACGTTATCGGAAAATCCTTCTTGAAATTCCCACAGGGAATTTTGGATTTTACGAATCAGGAATCAAGTTCCTGATTACAAAATAAAACAGAAAGAGGTTATTTAAATGTAACGAGAAAAATTAGATAATCTACCTAGGCTACCCATAAAAATATATAGCCACTTTTTTATAAAAAATCATGCAATCATCCTTAATCGTTGCCAACAATTTTTATTCAAATCCATTAGTAGTACGAGAAAAAGGGCTTGATTATTTTAGAAGAGGGGAGCAAGATATTATTCCTATTTCCTCTCGAACAATACATAAATTAGAACAACTCGTAGGGACTCGTATAACTAAGATACATAATAGTGATAAAAATTATCCCAATAACGGAGCATTTTTCCATCAAAAAAAATCAGATGGATTTGTATTAAAAGTCCATCACGACTTTGGTGCACATCAGTATATAGCACTTGTTTATCTTACTCCCGACGCTCCCGCTGATGCGGGAACTTCATTTTGGCAGCATAAAAAAACCAGTATTAGAACTGTGGTAACTCCTTCTGATGCAGAAAGATTAGAGAAAAATATGGATGAATTGCACGATATGCTTGAGCAGGATGCCCCCTATAGACACCGATGGAAAGAGATAGACCGGGTGGGAAATCAGTTTAATAGAATCGTGTTGTTTAACGCATGTTATCTTCACTCAGCAACACGCGTATTTGGAAAAAATCTTGAAACAGGCAGACTTACCCAATATTTTAATTTTAGCACTTTATAATAAAATAAAGAGTGAGGAATAGGCCATCTTCTGTTGATTTCTGTTTCCATTAAGGACAGGCAAATCATGTCAACATTCGACTAAGCGTTCGTGCGAACTTGCATCAATCAAGGTGCTCGTTTCATCATATTTTTCCCACTCATCGTTCCTCGCATGATTCATTACTCGGGGAAAACTGTGTCGTTTCTGTAGCAGAGCTTCATTTCACAACAATCTTTCTTTGGAAAGATGATTCTCTTTCGAGTCTGAAATAATATTATTTCAGAGATGGACAGACCTTCCTCAGAATTAAGTTTTGATTTTTAAAAAATGGCTATTTTTTAAGCCACAAAAATCGTACAGATTTTTGATGTTTCAAAACTTGCTGATCCAACAGCTTAATTCCGACAGTTGACTTCCTCACTCTTAAAATTTGAAAAGAAAGGGGACTTTTAAATGTTGTGATTTGAG
>JBDKJQ010000057.1:0-11634 GCA_039796495.1 archaeon
AGATAAACCAGTTATCTCTTAAGTGTTTAACCACTGGCTGTAATTGTTCTTGCTGTCCTTGTCCTTCCGTCGGTGCTACAAACATTTTTATCTTTTGCTCTTTTACTGAGCCTTCAAATGAAGTTCGTAAGGTCAGTTCTTTTTCACCTTCAACATTGTCGTTAACATTCAGCACAAGCACAACATCTCGTGACTGGTCTGGTGCAAGTGTAATTGTTTTCGGATCAAGAGAAGCAACTTCTGCCCATGCATCAGCTCCTGATACTGCTAAGATATAGGTTGTTTCTGAATCTCCTGTATTTCTTATATGTGCATTAACTATTACCTGCTTCCCAGCAATTGCTTGCGGAGTCTGGGTATCAAGCTCTGCAGTCACTGCAACACTCTTAGATTCTTCAACTGTTTTGCAATTTCCTTCTACCCTGAGTGATTCTGTAAAGGTTTTATCAGAGGTTATCCCATAATCATCGTCGTCCTCGTCATACTCATAATATGTCGTGAATTCTAATACATATGATTTTTCATCGGTATTGCTTGGAATGTCAAACTCAAAGTCAACCAATTCTGAATCTCCCTGATCTAAATCTTCCCGCACTATTTCCTCAATGTTTAGCCCAAGGTCTTTGTTATATAGAGTAACTTTAACCTGATCTTCATAATCCTCATCGCCGATATTTGAAACTTCTCCAGTTATCTGCACTCGATCGCCGCATTGCGCTGGTGAAGGAGATACTTTTATATTGTTGAAAATAACCTGCTTTTCTTCATCTTCTTCTCTTTCGCCTGAGACTGTTTGATATCGCTCATTGTCCAAGTCTGAAGCGTGTGCAGAGCATAATTCGTTTTCTCCCACATCATCGCTATATGCCTTTATGACTAATCGGTAATTTCCTGACTCAAAGTCAGCAGGAACTTTAAATTTGAATGTTGCAGTGTCCTCATCTCCATCACCGATATTTCCTAAGTCTACTTCATCATCATCAAGATCATCCATGTCTTTTATAATATTTTTACCTTCTCCATCAAATAACCCGAGTTCAACAAATACATCATTAATCTTCTCGCTGCCTTCATTTGAAATTTCAACATCTATTGATATTTCGTCTAATGCTGACCATGCGTCTTCATCGCCATCGCTATTGTCTATCTCTACATTTGATATTTCTAAGTCAGTTCCTTTTTCACCTGCGCTGCAGAATGAGCTGGTGAAGCTTACTGGAATAGTAGTTGTATCAGCAGAAGCATTTGTGTTTGTTATTACAATGTTTCCTGAATATGTTTTTCCTACATTAATCTCATTGTAGTCTATATTAGAAGCAGCTATTGTTATAACTTCACTTGTAGTTATATCATTAATTTTGAAGTTATTTCCATCAGGAGCCACATGAGTACCAGAAGCACTCAACATAATCTGAAATCCGTTTTCCATTAATATTGTTGGCAAAGAAATTGTGTAAGAACAAGGTGCACTTGCACACGTTGAAGGAGGAGATACTGTAAAAGTAAGTTGTGAAGTCGGCTCACTAAACTTTAAAGAAGTTGGTGTTACTGCAACTGCAAATACTGACATAATGCTCATCACAGCAATCAATGCTGTTAATGCACTCAACATAATTTTTGTTTTCATTTTGTTATAATTTTTGAGTTATAACACCTTTTTAAACTTTATTGTTTTTGAGCATATATGTTTTTTCAGCATTTTTTAGACATTTTTTTTATTTTTTCCGACGGAGAATGAGAATTTTCCCTGTTATAAACATAATTATGCTGCAGCATATGCATCACACACAGCTCACAAAAAATTTTATTTTTCACCGCTATAAATCACATCAAAAAGAGAGAAATTATTCTTCAAACAATCGATCTTTTGTAACTGGCTTTCTCTCGGGAGCCTTGTATATATCAGCAAATTGCGGTGTCACTATTATTATGTTCTCACCAAATCCTGCAATGCTTCCTTCTAAGGCGTCTGCAGTTTTTTTTATCTTGGAAATAGCACGCTTGAGTTCTATCAAGTCTTTAGAACGCAATGGCTTGATATCAACAATACCTATTGTATACCCTTCCCGCAATGCATTCAGGATAGTATTAACATCTTCATAGGTCTTAAGAATAAACGGACGCACCAGAACTTTTGACTTCTTCACTTCTTTTCCCAAGTCTATCTCAATATATTCCGGATCCCCTCCATTTGAAGATAACGCTCTTTTTATTCTCTCGAAAATCATAGAGGAAAATAATCTGAGAAGTTTATAAATATTTCTATAATCAACCATGAGATATTTTATTGATAACGTTGAAGAAATTAGTATCAGAAAATGATTGTTTTACGTATTTTTTGGAATTTTGTGCTCTCTTTTTTAGAGATCTGGGGACTATTTTAATTTTTTTAGCACTGCTTTTTTTAATTCATCTGCTTGTTTTTTATAATGAGCCTCTTGTGTTTCGATTGATTTTATTCTTAATAAGATAATGTCTTTTCTTTTCTTTAAGTCTTCCTCAATCTTTTTTTTATCTGATTTTACCATAATGTTTCCAACAACTTTAAAGACCTCGTCCTCTGTTTTTGAAATTTCGGTGAGTGCGTTTTCTGTCTCAGTCAATTCTATTTGAAATGCCTGTTTTTGCATAAGCAGATTATTCACATTTTGTTCAAACATATGCAGTTCTTTTATTCTTTCCTGTGTCTGGTCGTCAAATTCCATACTTATTTTTATAAGATTCTCTTAATATAGTTTCCTGTTATCTATTTTTATAAATTTAAAAAGAAATTAAACAGCTTTTATCTTAACAACATGTTTTCGTGGCTTGTAGAAAATTTTTGATCTGCAATGAGGACAAAGGAAGCGCTGAGCTAATGCCGTGCTGGAAACTTTTTTTCCGCATTTGAAACATTTATAGGTTGCCATTTTATTATAAAAATTATTAGGTATTTAAGGTTATTTATTTGAGGTGGTTTCGCTATTCATATTATTATTGCGATTTCTCGGAAATCGTTTCTTTCCTTAAGAAATAGACATGACCTGCGAATTTTTTTCCGCACTTATTACATTGCCAAATCCCTTTTGCCAATCGCCGTGCAACGCCATCGCAAAACATGCATTGCTGCTTTTTTCTTTGCAGTGATTCTATCTCTGCGATTTTTGTTCTGACCCGTCGGCCATAGCGCGTACCAAATCGTCCTGCTGCTTTAACTTTTTTTGTTTTCGGCATAGTGCATCTAATATCTGTTTATTTAGTTTATTTTTAAATGTTCGCTCTGAGTATTTAAACTCATTCAAAATTAAAAATTTTGAAGATTTTAAATTTTCCTGTTTCTGGAGCGTGTCTAAAAAATAATTCTTAAATTGAGTTCACCTCAATTAGTAAACTAAAAGAGGTGAACAAATGCTAACTAGATGGGACACGAAAATAAACGATTTAAATTTTGCGCTTCACGAAGTGAAGCGGCTTACCAAGAAATTGGTAAGAAAAAAACAGGAGACGCGAGGAAGGCCTCCCAAACATGACCCCGTAGAATATGTTTGGCTTATTGTGCTGAAAGAGTTAAGTGATGCACTCAGCTTGCGAAAAGCTGAAGTAAGATTGAGTGAATTTACCGTCGGTGAGAGAGTAGATCATTCAGTCATAGCGTACTGGGAAAATAAACCAGAAGTTGCACGCTGCATGCAGATAATTATTTCTCGTGCAGGAAGAATGTTGGACAAACACTTAAGAAAAATTTTCAGCTTTGTTGATGCAACAAAGTTTACAACATGGAATGTGAAAGAAATACAGATTCATGTTGCAAATAGAATTGCGCAGGAAACCGTGTATCCGGTTGGCGTTAGCTTTCTGAAAAATAATGTTCGTGATCCCGTGAATGAAGCGCTTCCTCCCGGTTACGGAAGAGTGTATGCAGATGCAGGATACGATGACAACAAAACGATCGGCGTTTTGTTTGGCAAAGGATATTATCCTGTTGTCTGTCCAAACAAAAATCGCATACGCGGATTTTGGAGAAGAAAAGCACGAAAGCTGTATCGAATGCCTGTCAATCGACGAGGATACAGACATCGTGGCAGAGGAGAAAGTCTCTTTGGGAGTTTAACCAATGAATTTGGAGATAGATTTCATGCACGAAATGAACAAGCAATGCAAGCGAGAATTCTCTCGAGGATTATAAGTTACCAAATTAAATTATTAATACGATGTGATGAAAAAATAATTAGCCTCGGGCTAATTATTAGACACGCTCCTGTTTCTGTTTTATTCAGTTGGATATCTATTTATATGGGGTTGCCCGGATTTGAACCGGGGTCGCAAGGTCCCAAACCTCGAATACTAACCAGGCTATACTACAACCCCTCAAAAATTATAGCGTTGAATTGTTTATAAATCTGATGGAGAATCTCATGCATAGATTTCCTTATTATTTCTTCTTCTCAGCGGGCTTTTTCGCTGCTGCAGCTGCGGGAGCTTTGCCTGCTGCTGGAGAGGCTGTTGCTGCTTTTTTATCTGCCGTAGCGGTGGCTGCTGCTGGCGCTGCCGTCGGAGCAGGAGTACCTGCTGCTTTGGCAGCTTCTTCAGCTGCTGCTTTGGCAGCTTCTTCAGCTGCTTTTGCTGCGGCAGCTTTCGCTTCCTGTGCAGTCTTAAGATCCTTAAAGAACTGATTTAGTTGATTTCTCTTTTCAGTTGTCGTTTCTGTTTTTTCTGCGCGAATTTCTTTTTCGAAATTTCCCTGTTCCACTTCCTGAACTACTTCCAGTGGATTTTTATTTTCAACCAATAACCCAATAGATGCAGCAGTTCCTAACACGGATTTCACTGCTTTCTTTACATCTTTTTCCAACATGTTGCCGTGTTTAATTTTTGCAATTTTTATAATATCCTCAATCGATGCATTTCCTATTTTGACTTCTGAAATTTTTGCAGAACCCTTTTCAACTGCAAGCTCACTTTTCAATAATTCTGATGTGGGAGGAGAAGAGGTTTTAACTGAAAATTCTTTTGTTTTTTCATTGACATCTAATTCAACCGGCACCTTCATGCCCTTAAAATTTTTTGTTGCTTCATTAATTGAAGAAATAACTTTACCGATATTAATTCCCATCGGGCCCAGTTGCTGTGCGACTGCTGGACCTGGCTTCATGTTTCCGCCTTCAATTAAAAGTTTTATCAGCGCCATTGTATTTTTATAAAGATCGATTATTTAAATGTTAGTAATCATCCGGAATGAGACTGCCTGAAGATTCTTCTTCAACGTGTATTTCAGGAGAGTCTCCCAAAGGAGTTTCTGATTCAAATGTCTCTGATGTTTCTTTTTCTTCTCCTGTTTCTTCCTTTTCTCTTCGAATAACTTTTACATTGTCTAATTTGACAGTCACCGGAATCGGGACCACTGCAGCTAATAAGGTTACCACCACTTCCCCTTTTGCCTTGTCAACTCGAATAACTTTTGCCTTTTCTTTCTTGAACGGCTCGCCGATAATTTCAACAATATCTCCTTTCTCAATGTTGATCTCTTCTAATACTGGTTCAATCATATTTTTTATTTCTTCGTAAGACACCGTTTTTCCGACGATTCCTTTGACGTAGGGCAAATTATATACAGCTTCTTCAGCATTATCCCGATCTTCTGATTCTAAAAAAATATATCCTCGCAGACCGTGCGGGCGCGCCAGTGAATAGACTGCCAATTGCTTTTTGTGGATCTTGTCTGAGATTAATTCTAACGCCCGATCTTCTTTATTGGTTGTGACTTTGATGATAAAAATTTTATGTTCGTCTTTCTTTTCCGGTTCTTTATTTTGAAAATCTTCTTCCATTGTTTTAGGCTCCAGCTAGGTGTTGATCCCATAGAAGCTGTTGAACATACGTAAGAATAAGGGTTTATAAATTTTTAGTTTTCGTGTGGAGAATTAACTTAATCCAAAATAACCAAACGCCATTGAAATTAGAAATCCTATCAGGCCGATGACGCACAGTCCGATTGCAGACACTTTTGCTATTGTTGTGAACTCCTGCGAGTCTGGTTTTTTTAATAAGTACCATACTCTCACGCATTGTTTGATGAATGATTTCAAATACGTGGTGAGACCTGCTATTTTACCTTGTTGCTGCTGATTTTCCATATATACGTTATTATGAAGAGGTTTTTAAATATTGCTTATGGATGAGCAATATTTAAGCTCGTTTAGAATTCACATTCTAAAGATTTTAAATTTTTAGTTAAGGCTGATTTTTCAGAAACTCTTTTAAATCCCTTTTTTCTTTTTTTATATGGCTGGAGAAATAACTGCACAGAATCTGACAGAAGATGATTACGCGCGCATTATCTTGGATTTGAATAAAACAAAAGAAGAACGGATTCAGGCTGCATTTCATCTTGAGAATGCGATTAAAGATGAAAATATCAAAGCATTAATCACTGCACTGTTCACTGACCCTTCTCCTATCGTGCGGCATGAAGTTGCATTTTCCCTCGGAGAAAGCGCACATCCAAGGCTTGCTGCAAAATATTTAATGAAAGCTGTTGAAGAAGATTCAAATATTTTTGTGCGACATGAAGCTATTTTAGCACTGGGGACCCTCGGCAAGAAAGAGTTTATTCCGTTTGTGAAAAAATTCCTGAGAGATAAAGAGCCGGAAATGGTCGAGAGCGCGGAAATTGCGCTGGAGCGGCTTGAACATTAGGTGTAAAAAATATACTGCGATTTTTTTAAAAGATTTTTTTATTGTTCCTATATGATACATGTACCTTATTGGAATGATATCGCCTTTTATTTTTCGCAGCATTCATTTTCACTTTTTATCTCATTGATCCTCCTTATTATCGGCGGATTTTGTATTGTTCTTGTCAGTCTTTTATTGCGGAAATTTTTTTCCCGGACATATTATGATGAGACACTGGAACGATTTGCGCAGCGCGGCATCAGCATCTTTTTATGGATAATTTTATTCATTTTTATCTTTTCAAACCTTGGTGTTGACGTCACCGGATTTATTGCTGGCCTGGGCATTGCAGGATTTATCATCGGATTTGCGACAAAAGATATTTTTTCCAATATTGCTGCAGGATTTTTAATTTTGATAACAAAGCCCTTTAAAGTGGGAGATGATGTTGAAATAAGCGGGCTGCGCGGCGTTGTCAAAGAAAGTCCGAAGATGTGGAAAGGTTTTGGAAACCTGCAAGTGTTTGGTTATTTTCCTCATGAATCCGTTCGATGGTTTAAAAAAGTTAAAGTAAGGCTATTTTCAAACAAGAATAAAGATGTTGAAGAGAGATTGAAAATAAGTAAAAGAATAACTTCTTCTGAAATAAAGTGGCTTCCTGATAAAGTGTTTATGCCCGTGGTATGGACTATTTTCGGAGCAAATCTTCTTATCATTATTTATGAACCGGAAATAATTGTTCTTCGTATCAGATCAAAAACCATTGTTAAATCGTTTGATGCTCAATTTGATTATCTATGGGAGCAATAATCTTACTCCAAAAATTCTATTCCTAATTCCTCTTCAATGGTTGAAGAATATTGCTGTGCCTGGGGTGTTGCGTTTGTCCCCGTTATCTGTGAGCTCTTCACTCCGGTTATAATTATCATGACACGAATTGATTTTTCCATGTCAGGTGAAAGCTGAGCGCCCCAAATCATTTTTGCATCAGGGCTTAATCGTTCTCCGACGTATGAAATAATTGCACGTGCCTCATCCAATGACATATCATTTCCTCCGATAATATTAATCAATGCGCCAGTTGCATTGCTTGTGTCAACATCGAGTAATGGATTTGTTATTGCTTTTTCAACTGCTTCTAGTGCTCGATTTGCAGAATCTGATTCTCCCATGCCGATCAGTGAGACCCCTCCGTTGGTCATAACTGCTTTCACATCGGCAAAATCCAAGTTTACTAATCCTGTTTTTGTAACAAGCTCAGTTATTCCTTTCACTGCGTTTGTTAAAATTTCATCAGCAACTTTGAATGCAGTTTGCAGCGGTAACTCGGGAGCTATTTCTAATAATTTGTCATTAGGAATAACGATTAACGTATCTACAAATGCTTCCATTCTTTCTAATCCATATTCTGCATTTTCAATTCGCTTTCTTCCTTCAATAGTGAATGGTAGGGTTACAACACCGATTGTTAATGCGCCTTGTTTTTTTGCAAGGCTTGCGATAACTGGTGCTGCGCCTGATCCTGTTCCGCCTCCTAAACCACAGGTCACAAAAACCATATCGCAATTTGCCAGTTTCTTTTTAATTTCCTGCTCTGATTCATGCGCTGCTTCTTCACCAATTTTTGGATTGCTGCCTGCGCCAAGGCCCATAGTTAATTCTTTTCCTATCAAAATCTTATGATCAGAGTTGGTGTACAATAAATCTTGTGCGTCTGTATTAACACCGATAAATTCTCCGCCTTTAATACCAATTTCCCGCATTCTGCTGATCGTGTTTCCACCTCCGCCGCCAACACCGAACACTTTTACTTTTGAATGCTGCTTATTAATTAATTCTTCTAACTCTCGGTCGATTTCTGCCAGTTCCGCGGACTTGTCGATAACTGTTTTTTGAGAAAATCCTTCTTTTATAAATTTTGTTTCCTTAGAAGCATCCCGTCGGTACATCCCTCTTTCAAAATCCTCTTCCATTGTTTTGAAAACTCAAATTGCTATATAAAGATTATTGGGATATCTTATAGAGATTGACGCCAAGTGTTTTATTTTTTAGGGGTATCAGTTTTGCTTTTTTCCTTATCTAAGACACCAAGAGGTTGCTTTGATGTATCTTCCTGGGGGTTTGTTTTTTTAATATCTTTTATGTCTTTTTCTTTTTTATCTTCCGCTTTTTCTTCGACAGTCCATTCCAGGCCAGTCATTGTCTTGAATTTTTCTCCTAGAATATCAAGAAACACTTTCACCATCTTTTCTTTAAGGATAATTTTTTTATCTTTTATTTCAAATTCAAAACGCTGGCGAAAAAAATAATCTTGCAAAGCGTTAATTTTTTCTTTGTCATCGGTTATTTTCCGTGTGATCTTAAATTGATAGTCAATCTCTTTTCCTGCTAGAGGGTTGTTGAAATCGATCGTCACTCTCCCTCCGTTTACCGTCAGAACTTTTGCCAATGCATTGTCAAGCTGCAGGGTCATACCTGGCACCGGATTGAGATTATTTTTTCTGAAAGAAGTTAATGAGTATGTTCTTACAAGCGATGAATTTCGCTTTCCGAATGCTTTTTCCGGCATCAAATGAATCGCGTACTCTTTTCCTACTTCTTTTCCTTCAAGTGCTTCCTCAAAGCCCTTTAACACCATGTCGTTGCCCACAGAAATTATGAATGGCCTTGCTTCCAACTTTTCCATTGAAATTTCTTTTGATTCTCCCGGTTTGGTGGTATCAAAAATTTTCCCGTCTGCTTTGCCCGTGTAATCGATTTCAATGAAATCATTTTTTTTAATTGTGTCCATTGGGTAGGAGAGGTGTGGGAGTTTAAAAATATTTATGAGAGTTAAAATAACGGAATTTTATGCATGAACTTTTCATACATTCCGCCAATAATTCCTGAACGAGGCGCCGAATGATTTGTTTCATTTTTGTACATTCTATATGCCCCGTCAAATAATCCGGTCCAGAATATTCCTGCAATTATTCCTGAATAAAATAAATTATCCGGATCTAACAATTGTACTGACGCTGGAAGACCTGCCGCTGAACCAATTAACTGTACGAAGTGTAGTCTGTGTTGGTCAACTGAAGGAACTTCTGCTTTGATATGTTGATCAGTTCCCACCAGAAAATGAATCGCCTTTTGTGACATTGATCTCCAATTTATTAATAACTCTTCGATATTTTCTCTTCCAAACCTATACAATGAGAAAACTGGATATTCATTATCAGGTGAAGGAATTTGTCTTCTGTCAATCTTTTTATAACACGTTAGATCTTCCCCTGCAAATACATTCGTTATATAGTCGTAGAACTCTTTCATTCCCTGCAAAAGTGTCCGTTGATCCTTTTTATTATTTAATACTTCTATCCAATCAAATAATGTTTTGCGGGAAACAATGTTTTTATAAAATGGCTGAGTGCTCATTGACGGAAACAGAAAATTTCTTTCGAGCGTAATTACTTTTTCGGGAGGTTTAGAATGTCCTTTTGTTTGTTCTATTATTCCATAATGCCTTTTTGACTTCTGAAAAACGAGTGCGCCATTATCGATGGTTTTGATGGTAGCCGTAAATGGATTGATTTCCAGATAATAGAGGAGGTTTGTCCGATTTCCTGCGGAGGGAACATCTGATATCGCAACGGAGAATTCTAAATCAGAATATCCTTTAGAAGATAAGCCTGCTGATTTTGCCAACCATTTGTAGGGCCTCTGGAAAAATTTTCTTACGCCCACTAAATGAAGCGCGTAATTCTCTCGATTATTATCAAAATAAATTTCAGTACGGTCAATGGGAATAAAATCCCTTGTTTTTGGAGGTTCTCCTAATAATAATGGCATGTTTGAATTATTTTTGATACCTATAAATAGATTGTTACAAAGAGAACTAGATAACCTATAACTCTTTAGGTATGTTCTGCCTTGTTCATTGATGAGCACAAAGATTGAAAGAGATCTTAGTCCGCGAGAAGTTGGAAGATATGCATACTCTAGGGAAAATAAAGATGACAAAAATTTTCAGGGGTTGATCGATTATTTAGCGAATGCGCTACGATAGTTTTATAAATGCTTTTTGAATCTGATAGTCATGGTGTTAAAATTAATAAATGCTGCGGAAGCACGACCCGGAAGCATTGTCAATGTTGACGGAGTTGCATGCACGGTTCGATCCAATGATATTTCTAAAACAGGAAAACACGGACATGCAAAGTGCAGAATAGAAGCCATCAGTGTTATCGATGGAAAAAAGAAAGTTTTTGTCGCTGGAGGTCACGAACGATTGGAAGTTCCTCTTATTACAAAACACCGCGCACAAATTTTATCATTTAATGGCGAAAATGCAAGTGTCATGGATTTGGAAAGCTATGAAACCATGGAATTAAAAGTTTATGAAGAACTGAAAGGGCAACTGAAAGAAGAGGAACAAGTTGAATATTGGGACATTGAGGGAAATAAATTGATAAAGAGGAAAGTGTAATTAGTTTTATATCATGGCAACAAAATTTTTATTAGAAATTTTGAGCAATTTAAATTTAACAAAGGAGAATAAAATTTAAATGGCAACAAAAATACCTGCGACGCATGCGCGACTTTTCAAAAATATTTTCATATGCAAGAACTGCAAATCAAAAGTACGGGCTGACTCCAGAAAGATCATTGAGGGGAAAGTCCGCTGCAGAAAATGCCAGCGAAAAGAATTCAGACCGATTAGAAAGAAGTAATTTTTTCTTGAATCCCCAATGTTTATAAAGCAAAAAAAATTATTAATAAAAAGGATGAAACATGAGCTTTTATATTTATGACATAACGTTCTTGGTGTTATTCAGCCTATTTGTTGGCATCTTTCTTTATAGAAGAAGGTCTAATCTGAAACGCGAAGGAATCATGTACCTGTACCGAACACAAATCGGCATCAAATTTATCAATTATGTTGGGAAAAAATACAAGAAGACAATCAGTTTTTTGGCGTTTTGCGGTGTTGTTGTTGGT
>JBDKJQ010000058.1:0-5357 GCA_039796495.1 archaeon
CAATTTAAAGAACTCTCTTCTAATCAGCTCTTTTTTCATTAAAGAACTAAGAATCTCTATCCAATTTTATTTATGTAATCAATAACATATGTCCCTACGACATATGTCTGTGGGACGTACAGTTGGATAAAACAGCGATATATTTTTAAATACCTCTTTGTTAATTGAAAAATGGATCACAAATCTTTCCATGAAAAGACGGTTGCGCATATTGACAATAATCCTGATGTGATCACACTGAAGAATCCATTTCATTCTCAGAACACTTGGAAGATTCTTACTGTTGTTTTTGGCATTGCTTTGATTGTTTGTTTATACTTTTTGTATCAGGGAACTAGTTTTAATTCTGTTTCCGGCGAGAGTGCAGGGAAAAAATTGGTTGATTTTTTGAACGGACAGGCAGGTGGCGGCATAACGTATGTTTCCTCCAAAGATTTGGGAAATGTGTATGAAGTGACTGTTTTGTATGACGGGCAGAATATTCCGGTGTATGTCACGAAAGACGGCGATTATTTTGTGCAGTCTTTGATTCCTTTAGACAGCGATGCTGCAAAGGGCATCGGAGAAAATACAGGTGTTGATGCGCAGCAGGTAAGCGCTGATGATGATCCAGTTTTAGGCAATGCAGATGCGCCGGTGACGATTGTGGAGTTCAGCGATTATCAATGTCCGTTTTGCGGCAGATTCTGGAGTGAAACACTTCCTCAATTGAAAAAAGAATATATTGATACCGGCAAGGCAAAACTTGTTTTCAGGGATTTTCCTCTTAGTGATATCCATCCTGACGCCCAAAAAGCGAGCGAAGCTGCGGAATGCGCGCGCAAGGTTGGCGGGGAAACTGCTTACTGGAAAATGCATGATAAACTCTTTGAATATCAACAGGCACTTTCGGTTACTGACTTAAAAAAATATGCGAAGGAGCTGGGACTATCTGCCAGTTTTGATAGCTGTTTAGACAGTGGAGAAATGGCTGCAGAGATTGCTCATGATCAGCAAGATGGCGCCCGCTATGGTGTTGATGGAACTCCTGCATTTTTCGTGAATGGAAAACCTTTAATGGGTGCACAGCCGTTTAGCGCGTTCAAGCAGGCAATTGATGCGGAGTTGGCATAAGGTTAATAAAGTGTGGTAATAATAATCTACTATGAAAATTTCAGAACTAACGATCAAGCAGGGAAATGTTGCGGTGGAAGGTACTATCACTGAAATCGGCGATGTACGCACGTTCAATAAGTACGGTAAAGAACTGCATGTCGCAAATGCGGTGCTGCAGGATGATTCAGGAAGCATTCAATTAACGCTGTGGAATGATGATGCAACCCGGTTTAAGCAGGGTGACAAAGTCAAGATCAACAACGGTTTTGTCAATGAATATCAGGGCGAGAAGCAGCTGACGAGCGGAAAATTTGGAAGTATTGAGAAAGTGAGTGAATAGTTAATCTGTCAAAGCATTGTTTCTAATTCTTCAAACTCTTTTCCGTGTTGACGTCCCAATTCATAATATTTTTTTAATTCTTCTTCATGTTCTTGTGCAGCTACTCTCCATCCTTCTCTCCAATAAAAAGGCGCACGCAATCCAAATAAAAATCCCGCAATACCTAAAGCAGTCTGAAATAAATCTTCGTTTAAATTATCAATCTTCATTTCTTTTATTAAACCTGTGTAGTGTGCAATTGCTGGAGCAGCTTCTTTTAGAAGAGGAATATGGTCCACTATGTTTCCTATTACATAGCCTGTACCTATCCCTATACCCATTACTGCACAAGCGGTTACTGGCATTGAAGCAACAGCTGCCACCAATCCCAGGTTCTTTTTTACCTTCTCAATACCTTTTGTTATGTCTGATTCTTCGTTCATCTTTATCTATTACATGATTTATTTTTAAAATTATTGTGATTAATTACCCTCGAAATCGATTCAGTCCATGCGCAACAATCATCGCACCTTTTTTTTCTTCGATAAACTGCTCTTCTGATTCATCAATATCCATTTTCTTTTTTGTCTGCTCGTCGACATTATGCAATATGAGTGGCAGAAGAAAGCTTTCTCGAACCGCTTTTTTTGCAGACATGTGGCAGAATTTTGCATATTTGATGGTGAGTGATTTCCGTTTTTGATTTTTTTGGTTTGCCATCCAGATTTTGAGGATGCGCGACGGACGTTTATAAGATTTGAAGGTAAGATTTTTCAATTTTGAGGAGGCCCATACGCCTGCACTCATGAAAAAATTCTGATAGACGAGAAATCTCCAGTGCTGCTGGCGGTAGATTCTTCCTCTGAACACGTCTGCTTTGCTTAATGCATCATATGCTTTTGCCAGTTGAATACCTTTGTATTCCTCAGGAATATTTTCCTCAATCCACAATAAAATCTCATCAAGCTCCAGATCGCTGTTATCAAAAAGCTCCAATATATTTGCATCTGTTTTGCTTTGGAATAATTTTTTTAAGATGTTAAATATATCCTCTTCTTTCTCTCGTTCTGAAATTTCCTGTACGAATTCTTCTTCGCCTCCATCAATGACACTTTGCAAATCATTCAATGCTGCTCGTACATCTCCCTTTGATTTTTTTGCTATGAGCACAATTGTATCGCTGTGGATTTTTTTATTTTCCTTTACTAGTACGTCTGCGATAATCTTTTTGATGTCAAATTCATTCAGCTCTTTTAACATAATCATCTGACATTTCTGCCGCAGGAGGCTGAACTTTCTCTGCCAGATGTCGTTGGCAGTGATGATAATGGGATAATGTGTCTTGGAAATTAACGCAATCAATTCAGGCAATCCTCCATAGTCTGTTGCTGTAATGCCGTCAGCCTCGTCCATTAAAATAATCTTCCCTTTTTTGAACAATGAATGCTGCTCCAGCGACGGCTTTAAGACTTCCTCCAGGCTTGAGCGATTGCGCAGATCACTTGCATTCAATTCAAATAATTCTGCATTACACTCTTTTGCCAATGCCAGTGCTAACGAGGTCTTGCCACTTCCTGCAGGGCCGTTGAGAATCACTGCTTTTTTTCGGGGAAATGTCCGGATAAAATTTTTTATTTCCTGCACTGCAATATCTTGTCCTTTAATGTCGTCAAATGTTTTTGCTCTGTATTTTTCGATGAATGGTATGTCAGTGTTCATGTATCAGTTCCCTCCAGTGTTCTGTATAAAAAATAAATTTCTTATTAAATTCTTCTTTTGCTGTCAGAGGAATCTTCAACTCTTTTAATGTTTCCTTCAAAAGCTGAATTGTTCCTTCTTTTTCTTCTTCAGTCGTCATTTTTTCAAGTTCAATAATGTTCCCGTATCCCTGGGTTATATCAAGTGATATTTTTATTCCATTCCAGTTAAATTCTTTTCTTTTGCGGAGCCATTTTATTTTTATGGTAAACTGCAATGCAGCAAATAATTTCTGCAGCTTTTCAAAATCTTTCCTGTCGCATTTTATTTCTATCTCTTCACGTGCCTCGTCGTGAATCTTTCCTTTTTTTAGCCATACCTTCGCATAGTGGTCGTTTTTTTGAATGCGCACATCTTGCTCACCATCAAAATAATAGGTTTCCTGCTCATCTTCCAGAATCAGTTCTCCTTGTTTTTGAAAAAAATCCAGTAGCGCTGCGTATTGTTCGTCCGAAATAAATGCTCGTATTTCACACTCGATCATTTTTTGTAAAACTCGTTTATTTCCCCAGGCCAGCAAGCACAAAACTTGCCAGCAATGCTTCTAATTGTATAAACTCATCACTGCCTTCCACCATCCGAAATTCCGCCTCTCCTGTTTTTTCAGTCAGGCGGACTTTCAGTTCAGGATCAATTGTCAGATTCCAGATTTCTTTCTGCATTGATTTGATGATGTCAGTTCCGGAAATAGAATCGCGCAACATAATATCTAATAACTTTTCCTTTGCTTTTGAAAAATCACCACTTAATGCATATTCCAGAACAATTTTTACGTCAGTTGGTTTTGCAGAAGAGGCTAAGGTATTGACTAAATCGGTGGTAATCGAGGGTGAAACAGCAGCGCTTGCCTGTAACAGATTAATAACGCGTCTGCAATCTCCTTCGCTTGCTTCATATAATGTTTCCATCACATTGCCCTGCAATTGTAACTTTTCCTGCTGTGCGATCAATTCCACGCGTTTTTCTATATCTTTTTTTTCCAATAACTTAAATCGCAGGATGACGCAGCGTGACTGGATTGGATCAAGGATTTTGCTGCTATAGTTACAGCTCATGATAAACCGACAGGTGGACGTGTAATTTTCCATTGTTCTTCTTAACGCTTGCTGTGCTTCTCGGGTCAGTGCGTCTGCTTCATCCAGGAAAATAACTTTGAATGGCACACTTCCCAATGCCTTTGTTCGCGCGAAATCTTTCACTTTCTGTCTGATAACATCAATACCCCTTTCATCACTTGCATTCAGTTCGAGGTAATTTTCCCGCCAGGTTTTTCCAAATAACTCTTTTACAACAATGAGTGCTAACGTCGACTTTCCTGTTCCTGCTGGACCTGCAAACAGCATGTGAGGAATATTCAATGATTTCGTAAGATTTCTCACTCTTTTAATAATGTCGTCCTGTCCGACCACTTCTTCAAACTTTTTCGGGCGGTATTTTTCTGTCCAGATATTTGTTTCAACCTCTTCCATGCAAACCTAGAAGCAAATTATTTTATAAAGATTGTTATGGTTTGATGTAGCTTTAGGGGTTTATTGTTTTGACCAAATGCTTATATAAGCTTACTACCTTCATAATTTATGGAACAAGAAATTAAAGTAAACGCCAATGACATAATGGAAAAATTGGAAAAACTCCAAGAAGATATTAATTTTATAAAAAAGAACATTACTGCAGAAATAAGCTTACACGAGGAACTGAAGATATGGGAACAAGCAAGTGAGGACGATATAGCAGAATTTAATAAAAAACATAATTTATGATTAAAAAAGGTGAACTGTGGGTTGTTGAGTTTTTAGCAAAAAAAGGAAAAGAACAGGAAGGAAAAAGGCCTGCGATAATTATCGCGGACACTATAACAAGTCTTGTTTTGGTTGTCCCTTTAACTTCGAATCGGGAGGCATTAGAAAAATTGCTCTTTACCTTGTTCATTGAAAAATCATCAATAAATAAACTTTTTAATGATTCAGTAGCCCTTGTATTCCAATTGCAAGCAGTCGATAAGAAAAGATTGGTTTCAAAAATCAGCGTTCTTGAGGAAGATTATATGGGCAAGATTGATGCGACGCTCAAAAAGTTATTACAGTTATAGTTTTATTTACACTTTCTTTTGCTTTCGTTTTCGCTTAATTCTTCTTAGAATCTTTCGCTGCCATTTCCATCTCATCTGGCGCTTTTTCTTCCATCT
>JBDKJQ010000059.1:0-11595 GCA_039796495.1 archaeon
AGCACCAATATATCCTACAGCAGTAAATAAAGATATATACGGCAAGATCATAGACCTAATTATGTCTACATCAGGAATAAACCGTGCAGATAATATTGCTACGACAACTGAAGTAACAAAAAGAGCAGTTTTATTCGACCCGAAAATATCGGTGCTTCTTAATGCAGTTACAACAAGCAGATAAGTAATGAAAAAAAATCCTACTTTTGGGAGCAGAAAGTCATCACCCGTTTCACCACCAATAATCGGTCTAAAAATTGATTTGATAACCTCTTTAGTATTTTCAATAAAATCCTCTACAATTTGCTCAGGAGCTTGCGCAAATACCAGGTACACTGAAAACAATACACATACAATAAAAAAAACTGCAACAATCTCTTTTTTCATTCATTAATAAGAGATAAAGACTTTAAAAAGATTTTCGAGATGGCAAGATAGAATCTGTCATTAATAATTGAAAGGACGTCTAAGATTTTTTGGCTTTTCCATTATTTCTCTTAGAGATTCATCTGGAGAAAAGCGAGGCCAAGTTATTTCGTAACTTCTTGAAGATTTTTTTTGATTATAAGGTTTTTGCAATGGTAGTTTTTTTCCTGATACCGGAGGTAGTAATTCTCCATGAAACTCTGGAAGGATTTCTTGAGGAGGGATTGGAGGAGGAGCATCTCCACGAGGAACGTCTAAAGAGGGAGAGGAATAGGTAGAAAATGGAGTAGTAACTTCTTCATTAAGATTTTTGTTTATAATACTATTAAAATAACTATAATTTGCATCCGCTTTTTTTAAGATTGACTGCGAGGTTTCATTATTGTCAGTAATATCAAATGCCATGGTTTCAGTAGTAAAATTTCTATTTCTTTTTGAGCGAATTGTTCGTGTAACTCTTCTCTGAGAGGGATCATAAAAATAATCACAGGTAGTTCTACTTGACGCAATCACTTTAAGTGCGTATTCTAAAGAGTCAGCTCTTATCATATCGATATCACTGTTTTCAAGATCATATTTTTTTATTCTTTTATCATGAACCTCACCATCATACACTAATCTTTTTTCTAATGTTTCAGGCAGAGTAAATCCTTTTACTTCTAATTCCTTTTCCAAGTCTGTCGTAACAGATTTTTCCAAAGATTTTTTTCCAGAAGGATCAAGAGGAGCATTTTGTGTAGTTGCAGAGGTTTGAGAAACAGTCTTATCATTTCCGCCCAGTGGCCAGAATCCACTATATATCCACAACCCTCCCGCCAATATCGTTCCTAAGATTGTTGCTCGTAATCTGTTCTCATCTGCCCAGTGGTAGATTCCTTTTGTTGCGCCCCATACCGGTTTTCCAATATATTTTGTTCCTCTTCCAACCACGCGAAATCCATTTCCCATGCGCGAAAAATAACTTCTTGAAGAGGGTTGCGACTGTCCTGAAGAAGTAGTTTCAGATTCGAGCCCTGTTTCTAATTCATCAAGAAAATCCATTCCTTCACTAGTTTCACTTGTGTGATCAGAACCATAATCGACTAGATTACCGTCTCCCAAATTTCCTAAGGAGTCATTCAATGGAGTAAGTAATTCATCGCCAGGTGTAGAAGATTCTCCACCTACATTTGTTTCATCATTTGGACTTCCTGGTTGAGTCTCATCTTCGCCGCCAGCTTGTGTTTCATCTGTCATACTTCATTGAGAAAAACATATTATTTAAACCTTTCTATTGTTACCACTATACAAAGATAAAAAAGAAAGATTTATAAATCCTGCTTACTGTAAAGATTTATGAAAGTCATAGTTGGTGGACAAGAATATGAATACAATAAAGAAAGATACTTGGAAGGATTAATTAGAAATTTTCCAATGCCGGGTGAACCCAAAGCAAAAAGTGAAAAGGATAGAGTCAAAGAGAAGTATGAGTCGAAAGGATTCATGGGTAAATTTTTTGATAGACTTAGGGGAGATTTTTTTGGATTACGAAATTATCCAAAAGATGAATCAGAATTTACTACCCCTTTGATAAAAATATTTACCGTTCCTGAAGGATATACTGTTACCTATAAAATTGGCGGAAAAGTACGAGGAAAACGTCCGGTAAGGGGCGCAGGCTATCATCTAATGATAGGTTTGGCAGGATTATTAGAAAGTGCCCATGTTATTGGAATAAGACCACGAGTACAAGATTTGATTATAGAAAATGTAGTAACTGCTGACGGCGTGCCGTTATCAAAAGTCGATGCACGACTTTTTTATCAAGTCGAACACCCGGAGAGAACATTAGGAGTTCAAGACTATCATGAACTAACATTTGGAGCTGCGGAAGAAAGAATTGCTGATTACGTCGGAGATCACAAATTTAAAGAATTATTCAAAGGTAAAGACAAAAAAATGAATTTAATTTACGATGACAATGGTAATCCCTTATCCTTTTCAACAGTGGAAAATGCTGGAGTAAAAATGTTAGAACTTTTAGTAATTGATGTCCCTCTTGATGAGCCTACTAAAAGATTGTTAGAAATAGAAGCAGCAGGAGAAGCTCAAAAGCAAAGCAGAATTCTTAATGCACAAGCAGAATATGTAGAAATAATACAAAGAGGAAAAGCCGTCGCAGAAGTCGGAGCAGAAATTCAAAATATCCCTGGTGCTATATTCCTTAGAACCCTTGAAACCTATGATGAATTCGCGCAAGGCCCTAATAATACAATCGTAACAGTCCCTGAAATTCCTTTAAACATAAAAGTGCAGCAAGAAAAGGCGCAAGGAAATTAATAGTTTGTTATCAAAGAAATCTTTATAAATAAGGTTCTATTGGATTAACAATGAAAAGAGTGTTGAGAAAGAATTTAATTTTATTTTGTGGAATTTTATTTTTATATTTTAGTTTACTTTTTATTACCGCACAAAGTAATCAACCAGCACAGCCAGCTCAACAGCCTTCAGAATTTTATTCACCAGGCGAGATTATTTTTGATCCAATAAAAAATTTATTTGCAAATTGGGAATCAGGAAACTTAAGTGTCAATATCGCGAAATATCTTTTCTTTGTATTAATAGCAATTTTTACGTGGTCTCTTATTGACTTTTCAGGACTACTTCCCTCACAGATTTTATCATGGATTGTCGCAGGAATAATTGCGTTTTTATCAATTGCATACGTTGCACCTGCACAAGTGTGGGTATTGATGCGGGGATTTGATGCATATGGACTGACAATTACTTTTTTTATTCCCTTAATAGCTTTGGGATTGTTTACATTACGAGTAGCAGATCATGGAAGCGTAAATGGAATCATAGCACAGCGAATTATCTGGGGCGTGTATGCAGTCTTCTTAGTATGGTCGTTTGTAACTGGCATTTTGAATAATGAAATAAACATGCAAGATCCCTTTTCTTGGATTTACTTAGTGATGGTAGGAATTATAATATTAATTGTCATATTTAATACAACGTTTATACGAGCGCTCAGCAATATGGAACGCGAAGCAGAAGTTGAAAGAGGAGAAAGTATCACTCGAAAAGCAGTAAGATATGACAGATTACGAGCAGGAGCACTTGACGAGCTTTCAGGAAGTAAGCGAAGCAGTCGTTTTAAGCTTAATTAATTTTAAAAACTCCTCCATCTTAATTCTTCCATGAAAACAAAAAGAGGATTAATTATTTTATTTCTTCTAATAGGAATTATTTTAGCAACACATTTCATCGTTGCCCAGGAGCAAGAAGTAACAACACAAAATAATCCGCAAGCCTCTCCTGATCAACAACCAGAAAACAACGCCCTTCCATCAACAGCTCCGCAAGTCCCCTCGGCAGTACTCGGAGAAATTAATCCGCAGACAGGAAAACCAAAGAATCTCGAGACTCTGCAAAAATACGGCGACTACTTCAAAGAACGAGAACAAAATAAAGACTTTTTGAAACAGGGATGGGGAATTCTTCTTGCAGAAAATAAATTTTTCGGGCCATTCTTATTTTACACCGAGCAATTTTTTTCTTTGTTTAATTTTTTTTGGAAAGCAATCTTTGGAATAGAATTCTCATGGTCTTGGGCATTTTTACTATCGTTCGGTATGTGGATAATGTTTATCATTCTGATTTTCTGGCCTGCGAAAGGACTGCTCCAGAATAAGTTACTTGATCTTATTGTCGCATTTCTTATTGCTTCACTAATCGGCACCGCAGGAACAATAGAGCAGATAGTGACATTAATCACGCCGATTATTACAAATATATATGCACTGATCACCCTCATAGTGCTTTTGATCATCGTTATGGTGTTGTATATTCAGATATGGAAAAATATCTTAAAAAGATCAGAGGAGTTAGAAGTAGAACAAGCTAAAGAAAACATAAAAGCAGAAGGAAAAGTTGCCCGACGAGGACTGAGGGAATTTAGCAATTAATCAAAACAACTTTTTCTGCCCCGCCTGTTTTTTTAACTCCTGTAGTTTTTCAAGCTGGGTGTCAATTCTTTCTTCCGAAAATTCATACTGCAATAAAATTTCTTTTATCTTTTTCTCGTCACGCTTGGGAAAGATGATTGAAGGTCGCTTATCAATCCGAGGATGTATAAGCTCCTCATAAATTTCTTTCCAGTCAAAGTCAATGACATATTTGGAAAAAGCCTCATCAGTTGCCAATGCCTCAAATATCTTTTCTTTTGTCTTATATGTCTGCACAATTTTGAGGGATTTTTTAGGACCAAGGCCTTTAATCCCCCCAGGATTATAATCCGTACCGGTGATAATTCCTAAACAAATAAGTTGCTCTTGTGTTAAAGAAAGTTCTTCAAGCACTTTCGCTAGTTCAATCATCTGCGGAAAAACTTCAACAAAACCGGAAATAGTTTTCCGTTTTCGTGCTAAACTTACATTTTGTATCAGGCGTGGCGCTTCAAACATCAAGCAATCATAATCTTGTGATGCAACTGCATACGCAATGCCTTCCTTCACTAAATAACTTGCCTGCGCCTCGCCCTCTCCAGGTGCCTGCACAACCGCAATCCCCATTGCGGCAAGTAATTCTTTTGACTCGCTGATTTTTTGTTCATCAAGACTTGTGCTCGCCCGCGCATATTTTCCCATCGCCTCAACATTACCCTCCTCCACTGCTCGATCATATTTTTCTCTCATCTCTTTTTTTGCAGCATGTCGCTTCTCATGTGTTTTTTCCTTTAATGCAGGCGCCTCTCCATCAAAGACATAAATAAGTTGCACACCTTCAAGAATTAAACTCATGTTCCGATAAAATAATCCTGACAAATGACTAGTCACATTTCCCTTGCTGTCTTGCAGCGGCGTGCCATCAGGCTGCCGAATCGTCGTAAGAAATTGATAGAGTGCATTAAACGCGTCAACTGCAATCGTTTTTCCCCGCAAACTCGAGAATGAAATTTCTTTTTTCGAGATGATCTCACCAATCTGCAATCCCATAAAAAACAAAAATAAAATAAGTTAATAAATATTCCTTGTTACCGAATGAGTCGGGATTCTAGTTTTTGTTGCTGGTTTTGCCTGACTATCCTTGCTACAACATCTGGACAAAAATCTTGTGCGTTTCTAAAAATATCCCTGCGTATCTCTTTTAGATAAGCCCGTAATTCGGCATCTGATAACTTGCTATAATGTTTTACTGAGTATCCCGTTTTACGAATCAGGCTCAATCGTTTTCTAATATCCTGAGGACGGATTGATTGTCCTTCGCGAAATCGCGGTAATGCAGCCCATGCGACTTTCTCAAAATGTTCTCTTTGTTTATCGTATGCAGTTATTACCGAGGATCGTCGCGGTTTTAAATATAGTTCTCTATAAATCTTGTCGGCCCGTGCTCGATCGTCAATGTCTTCGTCTTGATACATCACGTCGCCACTATATGCCTCCACAAAATTCGGATCAGACATATTCTTTAAAAAATCAGGACTTTATAAATCTTATACCTTTCTTCACGTAGCCGACATCCGCTTGCTGACAGTGAGCAGAAGCTCTTTTGCAACTAATAAAAATTCTTTTATTCTTTTAAGATCAATCGCCTTCACCGACAAAGAATCAGACATGATAACAACTTTTTCCCGTCGTACAAATTCTGAAGCGCTTGCAACATGCCACTGCCTTAGTTCAAGAATCTCCCGGATTGTTTTTAGCTGCTCATGACTTAAACCATTTTTTCGCGCAAGGGTAAAGAATTGGTTTATCGATTCCGCTAATCCTTCTACTTTTACCCTTCCAAGTGCCTCCTCATACGAAAGCATTGAATGAATAGAATTGATAATCGCTTTGTAAATTTCCTCAAAAATTTTCAGCAATAAGCGTTTCTCATTGACAATCGGCAGTGTCACATAAATCATATGATCCGCGATCTGAATATTTCTTGCAGCATCTTTCATGTACTGCTTATAATTTTCCATGAGAATAAGAGGCTCTCGAGATTAATAATGCTTATGGATGAGATATAAGTTACATTCTCTAAAGATATTTAAAGCTGAGGTTTATTCTATAGAAAAGATGGTGAAGAAAAACATTTCTCGAAGTAAGCGTTCTTTGAATACATTAAATGTTATTTTGTTTATCCTTTCGATATTAGCAATCGTGTGGATTTTCAGTTATCCTTCTTATCGAAGCGATTCTTTGTTGAAAGGGGAATTGGGGACGCTGGGTCCGAATGAGGTCAACCCGAACAGTAAAGTGATAGAATGTAAGACAGACGCGGATTGTCCATACAATCAACATTGTAAAACCTTTGTTGGAGGATTTGGAATATGTGTTGATTGTATCTCGGAGGATCATTGCACTGATGCATCGAGACCAATTTGTGATCAAAACAAGTGCGTTGAATGTTTTATTGATACCGATTGTTATCCTGCTGCACCCCGGTGTAAGAATGGCTGGTGTGAAGTCTGTATTAATGATAACGATTGTAATAATCCGCAATTTCCGTTTTGTAAAGTGGGGAGTAACGGTCAGAACAATTGTTTTGGAAATGAAGAATTAGTCTGAGATAACTTTAAGTCTCTCTTAGCTCAACTGCAATAGTGCCTCAGTCAGGTCACCGCTCGCAGCTTCTAAAGCTGCACGTGCTTCATTTTCTGAGCAACCGGTTTTTTCCATGATTGTTTTGATATCTTCCTCAGAACTATCTCCGGCAGCATCTTCCTCTCGAACATCCCCCGAAATTTGAAAATTTTCCTGTCCCTGCATTTTGATTTTCACAACAGAAGGATTTTCAATGATAATATTTTTACCTTCAGTTTCAATAATAACGCGTCGAGCATCTATTTCCTGCTGTGCAATGCCCATCTGTTTCATCATTGCCTGCATTTTTTTGGGGTCAAGTCCACCGAACATAGTTCTAAGAATAACAAAGATTATTTAAAGATTTGCGAAAAGAAAGAATCACACCGTAAGCGGCCAGAACATTTTTAACGCAGTTACAAAAAGGACAATGGCAATAACAAATACAACAACAAATTCAGGGCTTATCTTAAATGCGCTTTCATATTCCTCATTATATCGCATCAATCCGCCATACATTCCAGGCATGCTTACGCCTTCTTGTACCATTTTAGTATACTCCTGTTAAAAATGACAGATTCAAAAATCGAATATTTTTGTTAGGTGTCATGATTTTCATAGCAAAAAGGTGTTTTTAAAGTTTTGTGATGTTCAAAAACCGTACACCGGTAATGTTTACAAAGATTTAAAATATATTTCTGCGTGCTTACCACATGAGCCAGTATGATCCGAAAGAAATTGAGCCAAAGATTTTAAAGTTTTGGGCACAGGAAAAAATTTTCAAATTTGATGAAAAAAGAGGAAATATTTTTTCAATTGACACACCCCCGCCGACTGTTTCAGGAAAAATGCACATTGGACATGCGTTCTCCTATGCGCAACAGGATTTTATCGCACGATTTCAACGAATGAAGAGCAACATATTTTACCCGTTTGGAACCGACGACAATGGCCTACCCACAGAGCGATTGATCGAAAAATTAAAAAACGTAAAAAGCAAAGCGATTTCTCGCGCAGAGTTTATACAATTATGTTTAACAACTCTTAAAGAAATAACCCCTGATTTTATCCAAGACTGGAAAAATATTGGCATCTCATGCGATTACGATCTTTCCTACTCAACGATTGATGATGCCGCTAGAAAAATTTCACAGCAATCATTTATTGAGCTCTATAAAAAAAAGATAGTCTACAAGAAAAAATTTCCAGCCATTTGGTGCCCGGAGTGTCAGACTGCCATCGCGCAGGCAGAACTGGAAGACAAGGAAAAAGAAACACAATTTGTATACGTAAATGCAGAAGGAGAAAACGGACAAAAAGTAACCTACGCAACAACACGCCCCGAGTTGCTTCATGCATGTGTATGCATCAGCGTTCATCCTGATGATGCAAGATATAAAAAACTCATAGGAAAAAAAGCAAAGATTCCGCTCAGCAATGTATGGGTTCCTATCATTGCCGACCCGTTTGCTAAAATGGAGGTGGGAACCGGCGCAGTATACTGGTGCCCTTATGGAGATAAGAACGACGTTGCGTTTTTAGAGCGGCACCAAGAGTTTAAGCCAACCATTGTCCTTACCCGAGACGGAAGATTAAATGAAAAAACAGGCGTCTATCAGGGATTAAAGATAAAAGAAGCACGGAAAAAAATCATTGAAGATTTACAAGCGCAAAAAGCCATTGAAAAAATCGAAACAATCAGGCATACGACTAATGTCCATGATAAATGCGGAACAGAGATTGAATTCATTCCAACAGAGCAATGGTTCATCAGAGTTCTCGACAAAAAAAATGATCTTATAAAAGCAGGGAAGAAAATTGATTGGTATCCACAACACATGTTCAAGCGGTATGAGAATTGGATTAATGGACTTGAATGGGACTGGATTATTTCACGAGAAAGGCATTTTGGTATCCCGATTCCAGTGTGGCATTGTGAAGGATGCAACCAAACAATTCTCGCTGATGAAAAGGAACTACCCGTCGATCCGTTGCAAACGCAGAAGAAATGTCCAACCTGTAAAAAAACAGCAACAGGTGAACACAAAGTTCTCGACACATGGGCAACATCTTCATTGACACCACAGATTGCAAATTCCCTTCTCAAAAATAAGATCAAACTGCCGTTCTCACTACGACCACAAGCCCACGATATCATAAGAACCTGGGCATTTTACACGATTGTCCGTTCACTCTATCAAAAAAATAAAATTCCATGGGATACTATTATGATTTCAGGATTTGTCACTCTCGGTGGAGAAAAGATGTCCAAAAGCAAAGGAAACGTTATCGCTCCTCAAACAGTGATGGAACAATATGGTGCAGATGCACTCAGGTTCTGGGCAGCAGGTTCAAAATTAGGAGAAGACTTAGACTATCAGGAAAAAGATTTGATAACCGGAAAAAAATTATTAAACAAATTATGGAATGCAACAAGTTTTGTGTTCATGAATCTTCAGGATTATAATTTCAAAAAGCCAAAGAAACTAGAAAAAATCGATGAACTTTTCCTTATCAAAGTGCATCAGCTCATAAAAGAAGCCACAGAAAACTTTGAGAAATATGAATATTCCAAAGTAAAGCAGGATGTAGAAAAATTTTTCTGGAACATGCTGTGCGACAATTATCTGGAGATAATCAAAAAAAGAATATACAATGAGAAAGGCGGCAAAAAACAGTCAGCGCAATATGTGCTCTACACTTCGCTTCGTGCAATACTGCAATTATTTGCTCCTTTTATCCCGTTTGTCACCGAGCATATCTACCAGGAATTTTTCAGAAAGGAAGAGAAAGAAAAGAGCATTCATCTGACTCGCTGGCCTTCCGGTGACAAAAAGATACTAAAAACAAAAACAAATGAGCTGGATTTGTTGCTCGATATACTCACAAAAATACGGCAGGAAAAATCAATCGCTCAAAAACCAATGAACGCAGAAATCAATCTGCAGCTTCCAAAAAAAGAGATACAAACGATGCAACAAGTAATTGACGATCTGAGAAATGTTGCGAATATCAAAGAAATCACAGAAGGAAAAGAACTAAAAGTGGAATTCGTCAACAGCATAATTTAAAAACAGCTGCTTCTTATAGGAAAGGTATCGAAAGATACTCATAACAAATGAAAGGAGGATGAAATGAAAAAGATATTAGCATATATGTGTATGCTCATGGTTTTCTTGGCAGTTGTGCATGTTGTCTACGCTCAGGAAGAAGTTGCGTTTGATGAACTTGGTGAGGAAACGCTTGTCAATGAAGAATCAGTTGGAACGCTTTCTGAAGAGATTACAGACGATACTGGCGCCACTGCAAGTTCACTGAGTGTGACGAGCGGACATGGCTGGGCAATCAGTTCTGACAATAAAGGCGCACTTGCGAGAATACTTATTGTTGAGAAATCTGACAAGGCTAAAGGAACAATCAAAGTCGGAAAACTGCCGGCACATAGAATTGTGCTCACCTCTGAAACAGCTACGAGCATGAATTTTGATGTATACGGAAAAGACAAGGAAACGGTTGGAACATTGGCTCTTACAACAAGTACAACAGCAGGAGACCTCACAGTCTGGACTGGGACGTTGACTGTCGATTCAGCAACACATACGATGAGCCTTGCAACCATGAAACGGGAAAATGTCAAGGAACCATCAATGAATGATCGAAAGCCGAAACGGGCAATGCCAGCTGAAAATGCCGGTGGACGAGCTGAGGGAACGCCTGGACAAAAGACCGGGTTCTTGGCGCGACTTCGTGCATTTTTTGGAGGAAATAAATAATTTTATTTTTTTTATTTACTATTTTATTTTTAGTTCAGACTATCAAAAATTTCTTGTTTATTTGAAATTTTTGGGGCAGAAAAAAGCTTTTTTCTGCATCAAAAAGTATTTAAAGCGGATTTTACAGATTATTTCAGAACTATTGCCTTGGTAGGAAGTTTTTCCGATAGGGTATAGGAAGCACACAACGGAGGAAGCATGGGAAGATTTGATCAAGGCGGAAGAGGCGGCGGCAGAAGCGGCGGCGGTTTTAGAAGAGATTTCGGACCACGAGAAAAGCATAAAGCCACCTGCTCAGATTGCAAGCAAGAATGTGAAGTTCCATTCAAACCAACTGATGGAAGACCAGTCTATTGCAATGATTGTTTTAAGAATCATAGAAAATTCTAAATAACAACTCACAACATTAGTTTTTATTTTTTTGTTTATGTAAAATTTATTTTTATTTCTTTAAAGTAGTGACACGTAGTAAGGTTTAAAAGTGAAGATTTTATGAAACAGGAAGAAAAATTATCCGCATTGAAAGAATTATTACTGAGAAGTCCACGGATGAGTTATGATGAGGCATTAAGAAGCATCGGACCTGAGAATCTTCCTACACTGTATGATTTATCAAGTATGAGAAAGCTTATTTGTGATAGTGAGGGAATAAAACAATTTCAGGAGGATATTAAAATAAAAGATAGAGGTCTGAATCCGCAGAAAATAGAAAATGTGACTGTTGGAAGTCATCTTGCAAATCCTGATCATCGCTATATATGGACTGGGGAATATATTGGATTTGCTCCGCAAGATCATCCAGCTCGTGGAGAAATTATTTTATCAAAAATAGAAGGTATGGA
>JBDKJQ010000060.1:0-5751 GCA_039796495.1 archaeon
AAAAATGAGCAGCTAAGTGCTTCCGGGAGTTGAATTTTTTGTTTCTTCTTTTTCTTCTTCCATAAGTTTCCACCCCTTTGAAAGAATATACTTAAACCAAATTCCTGAGAATAGAGAGGTGATTATTGCGATTAATACTAACGTCACGAAAAATGTCTCATTAATTATACCCACATCAAAGGCTACAGTGGCAAGAACAATTCCAGGTCCTCCACGAGTATTCATAGCAACTCCGAAATTAAGGCTTGTTAACCAATTTATTTTAATAATCCTCGCAGATATAATTGTGGCAAGTGTTTTAAAGAATACTACGAATAATAAAAACGCTATTAAGAATATAATATTTAAATGATGTATTAAATCAAGTTTTATTCCAACAACAGCAAAATAAATAGGGATAAAAAAGGCTAAAGATATGTCTTTTATATTTCTTTTAACATTCCCAAACTTCTCTTCGGGCATTAAACCGATAATAATCCCGGCCAATAATGCCCCAAATACTATATTAACATTGAGTAAACTAGCAATTGCTGCAAATAAGAAACAAATAAATAAAGCGTAAGCAGAGATTGAAGATTTAATCAATAAATTTGCTCTTAAGTTATTGCTATACTTAATTAGTTTTGGCATAAAAAGTATTGAAATTCCAAAAAAGAGCAATGTAATTATAATTGTTGTTATAATTCCTGATAGGGATACCACTTCTGAACTCACTAATCCAGTAGCTATTGCAAGAGCAACCCATAAGATAATATCTTCTATCGTTGCAATTGTTAAAACAATCTTGGCAAATCTTGTATTTATTATGCCCAAGTCTAAAAATATTTTTGATATTACGGGTATAGAAGTCACTGCTACTGCAATGGCAATAATTATTTTTAATGCTGACATATTCCCTTTGATTCCAATAAATGAAGAAAAATCATAGAAGTTTGGAGCAAACCAACCAACAATAAATGGAATTAATGTTGCTCCGATTAATATGGCAGTTATTATTTTCTTGTCCTGTTTATTAAAAGATTTTTGTATTTCAAAACCGGAGATAAACATAAGAAAAACAAGCCCAAACCAATAGACCAACGAGATTAACTTTCCCTCAGTTTCAAATGCATTAAATATCCATGTATATATCTCTGGAAAAAAGAAGCCTAAAAATGTTGGACCTAAAATCAAACCCCCAAATATTTCGCCAATTACTCTAGGTAATTTAAATCTCTGAAAAAAGTATCCAAAACTATGGGCAGATATTAAAAGTAAAACTATGGCAAAAAATAATCTAGTCAATTCTAAATTACTTAAGGTTATCATTTCAGCAACCATAATAAAAAAAGAAGGAGTGTATATAAAAATCTTAGCTCCATAGTAAGTTAACCGCTCCCGAAAAACACCCGTCGAACTAAAACAAAATTTTTTAAACTAATTTTTATCAAATATACAATTGCAGAATATACCATTGAACCTTGGCCCTCAACATATCATAGGAGAGAGAATGATGAACCTGAATTTCCTAATGTATCAACTATTCTAAAATTTGCGGAAACGCGTAGCTTAATTGAAAAATTAAAAAGTAGTTGACTCTCCTAAAGGCTGAAGGTCTAACGCCCCCGGCAGGACTTGAACCTGCGACCTACTGCTTAGAAGGCAGTCGCTCTATCCAGCTGAGCTACGGGAGCATATCTACAAGAAATAAAGTCTGTATTTAAAATTAACCGAGAACTCCCTGCAAACAGGTTATTTTTTCTTTCTTCGCAAGCGCACAAAAAGCAGAATAGCACACACAATAAAAACAATAAGAGCCAAACCAATAAGAGAATAATTTCCCTCTTCAAATGAGAGGATACTAAATCCTGTTGCCGAACTCTCACCTAACAAAATTTCCTGACTGACCAATTTTTCAGGTTCTGAATCAGTCGCAAGATATATTTTATAATTTCCTGCTAATGATGCGGGTAACGCAAGAGCAAATGTTCTTTGAATCACTCCCTCTTGTTGAAGCGTAAAGATATCAAGGTCACGCGCAACTTCATGAATCTGTTCATCAACAAGCCATACATCAATAGCAACTCCTTCCCCGACAATATTCGAATGATCAAAACTATATACAATATCCAACTGCTCATCCTCAGGCTTCACCGATATAATCTGCAAGATCTCTGAAGGTTCAGACACAACAACAGAAAATTCCTGTTTCTGAGAGATCTCATTGCATCGTATTTCTCCACTCCCTCGGTACGTTCCACTACTGATCACATCAGAGATAACTAATTCAGCAGGAAATTCAATCTGCTCTCCCGCTTTAATATCCTGAATCGTTTGAGAAATTATCCATGCCGCATAATCTCCTCCAAACACCAATTGGCAGCCAGTGAGTACAGTATCGCCGGTATTGATGCCCACAAAAGAAAATGATTTCACCTCTCCGCGGTACACAATCAATTGATCAACACCAGACAGTTCCAATTTTGTTTCCTTCTCAAATAAATCGCTCGACGTCTGCGATACAAATCCGGTGATAGGTTCCCGAAACATGATCGCTAAAAGAGCAATAGAAAATATAACCAAAATGCCCGCCATCACCGCAAATTTTTTTCTCATCACATAGGCAAGAAAAAAGAGTTTTTAATTATTTCCAAATAAAATAAAAATCGAAAACCTATTTAAACTCCACATTCTCTTTACAATAAAAGAGAGTATGGAAAAAATAACGATCACTTTTCTGGGAACGAGTCAGGCAATTCCAACAGAAACGCGCAATCACACAGCAATTCACCTCAATTACAAGGGCGAGAACATCTTAGTTGATTGTGGCGAAGGAACACAAAGGCAATTTAGAAAAGCAAAGATAAATCCCTGTAAATTGACAAAATTATTGATAACGCACTGGCATGGAGATCATGTGCTCGGCATTCCCGGACTTTTTCAGACGCTTGCGTTGAATAATTATTCAAAAACATTGCAGGTATTTGGTCCAAAAGGAACAAAAAGATTCATGGATGAACTGTTAAGAATTTTTATACCTGTGGATAGGATTAAAGTTGAAGTTAATGAAATAGTCGGGAAATTTTTTGAAAACGAAGATTTCACACTTGATGCAGTTCCCCTCGAGCACACAGTCCCGGTCAATGGCTATGCATTTAAAGAAAAAGACAGGCTGAAAATAAAAAAAGAACTCCTGACAAAAATAATCAAGAAGATAAAGCCGACAAAATCAGATTTCGAGAAGATAGAACAGCTAAAAAGAGGGAAAGATATAACCATCCAGAAACAAGTCTTAAAAGCCAGCCAGCTCACCTACAAAGAAAAAGGAAGAAAAATAAGTTTTATTTTTGACACTGGTTATTGTACAAATGCAATCAGCCTCGCAAACAATGCTGATCTTGCAATCGTTGAGTCAACCTATTCGCAGGAAGAGGAAGAATTGGCAAAAGAGTATAAGCATCTGAGCGCAGGGCAGGCTGCACTTATTGCAAAAAAAGCAAAAGCACAGAAATTGATTCTGACGCATCTTTCGCAGCGGCATGAATTTCGCGAAAAAATGCTCTTGCAGCAAGCAAAAAAAGTATTTACCCGCACAACTATCGCCGAGGATCTGATGCAGATTCAGCTTTAAATGGGAATTGAAAGATAACCGGCTCTTTTGTCTCAGAAGCAGTCCAAGAAAGAATATCATCAAGTTCCTGCGGAAATTCTAATACTCTAAAGACAGCAGCATATTTTTCTGCTTCATCATTTGAAATAAATTTTTTCTGTGCAAGTTCTCTCTGCATTTTTTGGAAAATGATTTCATAATGAGCTCTGGAAAACTGCGCATGAATACTCTTAGTGGTAAAACGATTAAACGTGGCCCTACTATCTGCCCCATAGCCATCATTACTCACAGAAATGCGTAACCCTTCATTCCCACCTAAAAAAAGACTTCTCGAAGGAATTTCTATTCCTAAGTAATCAACGACAAAGTAACTATGAAAAAACATCTGTAAGACTTCCTCAGGAGAATCATGACTGCCTCCTAAGGCAGTGAGCCGCGTCTCAAGAGAAAATCTATCTGGTGCATGCTTATATTGAACAAACGTTTTCATACTAAAAAAGATACAAAGAACTTTTTAATTATTCCTAGTAAGACTACCTTTATTTTTTCAGAACCAGCGACCGTGCCAATCTAAATAAGTCAAGGCTCAATTCTATTTTGCAACGCTTGCCGGAGATATAAAAATAATCGTGTCTCCTCGCAGAAACGTCAGACCAACACTTCGTCGGTCTTCACTCTCGATTATCTCTTTTGCGTTCTCTAAGACAACATTGATGTGGATGTCAAATGCCAGAAGAGTGCCAACCATCTGTCGGTTGTTCTTCAGCTGCACCAGGACTTCTTTGCCCTTGGCGTTGTTCAGCACATCAAGCGGTCTCTCAATTCCGTTAACCATACATCAAACTCAGCTGCTGAGTTTAAAAACATTTCTATATCGCACATCAAGAGATTTTACCATTATTTTGATGTGAGAGATTGAGTAAAAAAATATCATTTACTCAAGATAATCGGTTATATGCGTTCATATGATTTTGAAATTATTTTCCATACCTCTTCTTCATCTCCTTCACAAATTTTTTGAAAGTATTTTTCTTAATCGCCTCTTTCGCACGAGCAATCAATGACTGCATAAAATAAATATTATGAATGCTGGCAAGTTCTTTGCCGACTGCTTCATCTTCCTTCAAAAGAAACCGGACATACGCACGTGAATAATTCGTGCAGGAAAAACACCCGCAACTTTTTTCAATAGGCCCCATATCCTGTTCATATTTTTTATTTAAAATTTTTATTCTTCCATTGTGCGTAAAAAGAGTTCCCCGTCGGGCAGACTGCGTCGGCATCCGTGAATCAAAACAGTCGACGCCTAATGCGATCGCCTCAAGCATCCAGACAGGATCTCCCTCGCCCATAAGGTAACAGATTTTTTCCGGGACAATTTTCTTATGAACCATAATGACTTCCTGTTCCATTTTTTTCACCTTCCCCATGTTTCCTTCGTATAACGATTCCGGCAATGCAACGCCACCAATCGCATAACCATCAAACTCAAGAGGAAGTAATTTCTTGATGCATAATTCTCTCAGATCTTTGTAAATCCCTCCCTGCGAGATTGCAAATAATAATTGCCGTTTTCCGGCAGGAATTTTTTTCTGCAACAGATCATGTTCTTTTTTGCATCGCTCAGCCCACAAAATAGTTCGTTCAACAGCTGCTTTGATCTCTTCTTTTGAATGCTCATAGAGCGGCATAGTGTCAAGGCACATCGCGACATCTGCACCAATACCCAATTGAAGTTTCATATTTTCTTCCGGCGTCATGAAGATTCTCTCACCGGAAACCGGATTCTTGAAATAAACCCCTTTATCGTCGGATTTTATATACAGCGAATCAGAATACATCTGAAATCCCCCGGAATCTGTAAAATTAATCCCATAAAAATTCATGAATTTTTTAATGCCTCCGATTTTTTTCATGAATTGCAATCCTGGCCGAAGGGAGAGGATAAATGCATTCGAGATGATTGCCTTGGTACCCGTCTCATCAAGTTTTTTTGAATCCAAGAATTTTCCGACAGCTTTAGTGGCAACAGGCATAAAAAATGGCGTTTCAATCCTTCCCGATTTTGTTTGCAGGACACCAATACGTGCAGAAGTTTTTTTATCGCGATGAGTGATAGTGAACATGCTATTAATAAAAAAAGAGATTTTAAATAGGTTTCA
>JBDKJQ010000061.1:0-5980 GCA_039796495.1 archaeon
CGTGCAATAAACGAAAAAGGAGAATGAACAAGGCGCAACCTGATCACAGAAAACAGCATTCTTACCGGCGTCTTGCTAAAATTGATTTTGCTTCCTTCCGTATTATGCCATTCAGTTGGAATTGATCTCACTCTAAATCCAAAAAGCTGTGCATAATACAAAACATCAACATCAAAACTCCATTCGCTGCTGCCTAATTCAGGAAAAATCTTTTCAACAAATTTCCGCGTGAATAATTTTGCACCGCACTGCGTATCGTGATGAGGCAATAAAAATAAACTGCGCACGACAAGATTAAAAATAACACTCCGCAAAGAAAAAAAGAAAGGTCGGGGAGGGAAAATGGTACTCCGCGCATCCCATCGATCAGCAATGATTCCATCATAGTCCTTAATGTGCCGCACAAGCCCATAAAATGCATTCGGCGGTGTTGCCCCATCAGCATCAACAAAGCCGATTAAGTCATTATTCCGGTGCAGTGCGTCTTTAAATCCTTCAATGACCGCAAATCCTTTTCCTCCCTGCTCAAAATCAAGGATAACTAATTCTTCATGGTCAAATTTCTCAACAGCCTCCCTCGTATTATCCGTGCAGGCATTTAATACAACAATGACTTCAAAATCAAGAACCTGATGATATTTCAAATACAAAAAATAATCAAGATAGTCAGTAAGCGTTTTTCCAATCCTCTTCTCCTCATTGTGTGCAGGAATGATAATCGCGACTTTTTTAATTTTTTCTTTTTTTGGTAATTCATATTCTTTTTTCATAATTAGTTTCAGGAAAAAGAATTTAAAAGATTATGAGGTGTGAGAAATATATTACAAAAATAGTAATATCATCCCTCGTTAAGAAGAGCTCAGCACCGCTTGTGCAGTTTTGGCAGGAGATTCCAAAGAAACTGGACGCATATAGATCCCGCGCATAAAACTATCCAGCATATCCTGATGCGAATGCATTAACCTATCAAGAGGATACCCTGAATATTCTACCATTGCAATTAAAGGATCATCAGAATTTTTTTCAATAGTGGGGCAGTCATTGACAAGTCTCGCTATGTCTTTTCTTTGACAAATCGATAAAGGTTCAACATGAATAATCCAGCTGACTCCTAGTCCTTCATCATGAACTCCTTCTTCTCTCAAATAGTTCCCAAATCCTATAAAAATTCCTACTACTCTTTCTTTCTGACCCTCCTGATTCAAATCGGGATAAGGTCTTCTTCCTTCAACATATACTGCTCGTGCCATTATTTTTTATGCGAAATAATTTATATAAATATTTGTATAATCTGATATAGTGACTAAAAAGGTAACTAATCTATTTCTTCTCTCTCAGCACCAGCCATATCCCAATCACCGACGGAATTATGCCCACAATAATAATATTAATGAGTGACATCGTAAATGTTTTTGCTGCGGCAACACCAAACAACCCAAATAAACTTATTAAGACCGCCTCGCGAGTCCCAAGCCCGCTGATGCTGATAGGAAGTATAGATACTAGTGTGCCTAATGGGAGGATTGCAAGATAATAAACAAATGAAAGGGGTATGCCTAATGACAGTCCAATACAATACATAATAAGATAGACAAGTCCCCATGAAATCACATTCAGAATGAAAAGAGGAATGAAATATCGTATGGAGGGAATGTGCTCATAAAAATTTTCAAACGTTATTTTTGCCTGATCCTGATATTTTTTGGGGATAAACCTCTTATAAAAAAATTTTAATACAAATCTGCTGCGTTCTTTATTGATAAAAAAGAGTATCACAAGCATAAAAGCAAGAAACAACATAACAAATAGTCCGATGGGCAATTGTAATGTGTCTTTGAATACAAATGAAAATACAATAGTTAAGAAAATAACTGCAGTGAAATCAAAAATTTTATCCATGGTAAAATTAAATAATCCCTTTCCGATATTTTTATTGTCAGTATACACCCGAAGATATTCTGCTCTGATAATGCCGCCTGCCTTCGACGGCGTGACAAATCCATAAAAATTGCTGATCATATTTATCTCGAATGCTTTCATGAACGGAATGGGAATGTCCTGCAGCAATGCAATGGCATACCATTTATACGTTTGGATAAAAAACATAACAAGGATTGTAATAATAGCAAGCAATATAAAAAACCAATTGACTTGTTTCATCTCATTGATGATATTAAAAAAATCAATTTTGATGATAATAAAAATAAACAGTGCTATTCCAATGATTGGCAGCACTTGTTTCCAGCTTACTCTCATAGAAGTCCTCCTCTGAAAATAAACAATGCGAGCAAGCAGACGGCTATCTGAAACGCAAAAATGAGGTAGACGACCTCATATTCATAGACTTTTTTCTTCAGCTTTTTGAGAATGAACAATGAAACATGCGTCAGTCCATACAGTCTATCATACGGCAGTTCAATGCTTCCGTCTTGCTGCGGAATGCCAAACGATTGTTTCTTTAACCTGCCTCGCACCTTCAAAACAGTTTCGATAATGTAGGGAATAAACATAAAGACAGCAATCTTTTCAAAGTTTCCCAAAATGGCCATGCATGCCAGCAATGCACCGATAGAATAGGTTAAGATGTCTCCGGGAAAAACTTGTGCAGGATTTTTATTATAAATATAGAAAACGAAAAGGCCGCTTACCATCGTCATGCCAATGACACTGAGCCACGGATTTCCCATCAGGTACGCAACGAGGGAGAAAAAACTTATCAGCATAATGCCCTGTCCTGTCTCTAGTCCATTAAGTCCCGCTAAAAAATTGTAAGTGGTTGTTGCGCCCGCAATGCCGATGGGAATAACGACAAACGGATAGAGAAGGCCCAACTCAACGACTCCGAAAATCGGCACCGCAATGGTGTGATTGCCTGCGTTGATGACTACAAGAGGAATTGAGGCAAGAAATGCAAGAAACAATCTGAACTTAACTGAAAGGCCTCCATGTCGCCATCCCAATAAGTCATCAGTTAATCCAACAACAGCAAGCAGCAATATAACATTTAATAATGCGAAAATATACACATTCACACCGATAACATTCACCGAGAAAACAAATGTCCTGATGGCGATATAAGCAAGTACACCGATGATAAAAGCTAACACAACGACAACACCACCGGAAGCGGCAACATTTTTTGGATGATTAAACTTATTCATGTCCTCCCATACATAGCCAATGTCCCTGCATTTTTTGATCCATTTAGGAATAATAAAAAAAGTCAGCACAAACGTAATCAGGAGTGGGAATAATAATTCATATCTCATCACATAGCAAGAAAATGAAAGTTTTTAAAGATTCTTTCAGAAATTATACACCAAGATTATTTCTTCAATAACATAAATGTATGCTGCCAGTAATTATTGTCAAAACCATATTTGATCCAGATCATTGCGAGTGCTTCAAGAAGATACGATTCCTCAATCGCTCCAACATCAACAATTTTTTTCCATCCGAACAATCGCGCAATTTCCACCACTTTCTTTTTTCCTTCAGCATCACCGCAGATGAATAAATCAGGATTTCCCTCTTGCAGGTGAGGATTACACATATATGTTGCAGGAACACTGTTAAATGCCTTCACGACGTGCGCCGTCGGCAATAATTGCTGTATCTTCACCCCATTTGAATCAGGGTACGACGCCGCCAATTTCGGCGGCTTGCCCGCTTCCTCAAATATGAGAGGATTTGTTACGTCAATAATTATTTTATCATCAAACTGTTCTTTACCTGCATTCAAAATGGCATTTTCAAATTCTGTCCCTTTCACAGCAAAAACAATCAGTTTTCCAAAACGCGCGACTTTTTCAAAATCTGCAGCAGAAATATTTTTCCCATTTTTCTTCACAAAATCGTCGAGCAATTCAGGTTTACGAGAACCAATCATAACAGCATGACCTAATTTCAGGAATCCTTCAGCAAGCGTTTTCCCCACCATACCGGAACCAAGAATACCAATGTTCATACCAAGAAATAGAAAAGAAGTTTTTAAAAGTATGTAGTCTGAAAATCAATTACCTTCTCCATCCAACAGTCCATTAATCTCATCAAGCAGTCCAGACGCATCTTTTTCCCGCTCAATGCCGTCAGTTTTTCCGCAATATGGGCACTCTCTGAAATTTTTACTTTCTTCGGATCTGAATTTGCAGTGTTTACATCGAAATGCCATTGTCTTTTTTAATAGTAATGAAGAGGAGTTTTTAAATTTTTTTAGGCTGTAGTATATTACTTTCTAAGCGCAAAATACAGATTCTTGAAAAACAAAATTGAAAACGGGACGGTTATAAGGCTTGTAATAAATTGCGATATAACTCCTAATAAAGAATTGATCATGAAAAAAGGGAGGGATACTGTTTCCGTATTCAACATGTGAATCATCTGCACGATTTGCGTCGGCTGGACAACGACGGAAACAATCACCGAGACGAGCACAAGTATAATCAAAATAAGGATAAGATATCCAAAAACTCTCCACCAGTTTCCTTTTATTATTTCTTTGCTTCTTTTCAGAGAGGTAAGTATGTCTTTCTTTTCATACAGGAGCACGTACGAGCTTAACAGCCAGTACACTCCAAAAATGATTCCCGGAATTATCAAAAGTAAAAATAATCCTAACAAAAATATTCCTGAAACAATCAAAAGACCCAGGTAATTCAAGAAGGTACTTTTTCCCGCGCGCACAAGATCACCAAATCTGAAAGTTTCCTTTCGCACTGACATGCTGACAAAACCGCTCCAAACAAAGATAGACAGCAAAATCCCGATGATACCAAGCGCCCACATGCATATAAAATACGTCCACGGAAATGCAGACAGATCATCAGCAAAAAGAGCATATACCACAAAATTTCTTGTTGTTTCGTCATTAAGAATCCAGAGTGCCGAAATGATAAAGCTCAAGAGAGAAAAAATGCCGATAAATACGAACATAAAAAGAAAAATTGCCTTAAAATTTTTTTTATAGTCTTCAATAGCCTTTCCAAAAATACTGCCGAATGAGAATGTCCCTCTTTTCATAGTAGTTTAATTTTTCTGACTTTATATGTGTTACTGTCATCTTTGCACTTTTTTCTTATAGTTTTTCAGATAAGAGCGTCTAAAAAACTTTAGATATATAAGAAAGATAAGAATTATGAATAAAGTTACAATAACAATTAAAGAAATTGTTTTCCGTGGTGTTTCAGTGGAATCTCTTACAAAAAAACTCGTCTTTCCTTCAGCGGCCTTGTTATCATATTGCACAACTACATCAAACTGATAGACTCCTGCAGGAAGCGCAGGCACGGCAATTGTTTTGATAAATGAAACCTCTTTTTGCACGTCTAACTCCTCCTGTTCTGTCTTAAAAATAGCCTTATCATCATGGATAGTGTAGATAATGCGGACAGGACTGAGTTGTTCAGCAGCTCCAAATTTTATCAGCCGTATCCGAAAACTGACCTCTCTATTTTTACTGAAGATTTCTTTGTCAAGAGGAGAGACAATAACATCAAATAATGCTTCATCAGCAGAAGGGGATACATAAGTACATTGCTTTTCTTTTTCAGGAATTTTATAGCGGTTAGGGCAGCTGCCGATATTAACACAATCTCTTTTTTGTTTTCCATTAGGAAGGCAGTCATTCCATTTTGTGCAGGACCATTGATAATTACAGCCGCCACTGCCCCCTCCACCAATACTCGACGGTGTTTCAGCTTCTGTGGGAGTTTCTTCAGCAGTATACGTTGAGGATCCGGTTACATTAAATTTCAAGATACCGTTTGAATAACTTTCTTTCGTACAGATAGAAGAAGAGCACACACTATCATCTCTTAAGATGCGTGGATTCGTAAAGGTGAGATTATATAGATATAAAGTTGCTGAAACATTAAAATTAGGCAAGGCCGTTGTATTAATTGAAATCTTATTAAACGATATATTAGTATGTTTATTGATATCAATAAAATTATCACTTATATTTTCATCATTTGTTACATTA
>JBDKJQ010000062.1:0-6426 GCA_039796495.1 archaeon
GTCCTTGTTCGTCCTCATTCCTTCCTGGGGCTTCCCCCACAAACAGAATTTTTGCGTTTGTGTTTCCTTTTCCCACGACGAGGTTTTTACAATTCTTGCAGATATCTGTTGCTTGTGCGAGGGCAATTTCGTCCATGATGTATGTATGGAGAGAGGTTATAAATAGATTTATATTTTACCTTTCTCTTCATAATACATGTACGAAAAAGATGTTAAAAGATACGAAATTATTCTAAATGAAATACAGAAAAAATTTCCCTGTCCTATTCGTATTCAATTATTGAGTAAGGAATTTTCAGGAACTGCACGAGTTCTTTGGAATCCGATTTCAGGATATCGGTTGATTGTCAATCCACAAAAAATAAAAAATATGAATTCCTCTGCTGTAAAAGGATTGATTGCACATGAATTAAGCCATGTCGAACAATTTTTGGGATACAATCTTTTTCGTCGTATGTACGAGGCCTTTATCGAATATTTGAGGATCAATTATCTTTCCACAATACGAAATCAGAAAACTATCGATGCAATTGAATCAGATGCAGACTACCGCGCCATTAAGCGAGGATATGGAAAAGAACTTATTGCGCTAATCCGCTTTGAGCAAGTCAAGAAAATAAAATATAAAAATAAGTATTTTTCAGTTGCTGAAGTAAAAAGAATTATGAAAAATTTATAGTCTATTTTATACACCATTTCTTTATATTTTTAATTTGTTTTTTTGATATTATCATGGCACGATATGGAAAAGCTGCTGCACAACAGGTTAAGATTGAGATGCATGAATTCAAGCGAGGCAGATTGAAAACGCGAGGCGGACGAAAAGTCACAAGCAGAAAACAGGCAATTGCTATCGGTCTTTCTGAAGCACGCCGAAAAGGGGCGAAAGTTCCGAGACCTCCGAAAAAGAAAAGAAAGTAAATGGAATTTAAAAAAGAAATGTTCAAGTCTTATCGTCAATAATTTTTCTGTATATCTTTTCTTAGACAAATACTTGATTGCTTTCTTCAATTTCCACAAATTCTTTATAGAGTTCCTCTTGTATCCTCATGTCTCTTAAAAATATTTCTCTTGCAGCCGGATTTCTTGCAATTTCCTCAAGATTTTTTTCATTGAGTTTTGTTAAAGTATCATACACATTCGCCCGGTGCATCTTTGTTCTTTTTGAAACTTGTGTTGCCGTTGATTCTTTATTTTTAAGAAGGTCTAAATAAACAAGGGTTTGCATTTTAGGTATGCCTATTGATTCAAAAGCATTTATTATGAGTTCATCAGCCATGTTATTTCTAAGACAATCAATTATATAGTTCTATCTGTTTTTAATAGGGTAAGAACAACCTTATTTTATATTTTTTATTGCTCGATTATATATACATGGGTTGCCTGTGGACGAACTGAAGGAACCAAAAACAATTCATAAAGTCTTTGAGATGATTACATTATTAAAAGGCATTCATGCGATAATAGAAATCCTACTGGGCATCATTTTGCTGATACTAACTAAAGAATTTATATCAAATGTAATAATCGCTCTTATTGAAGGAAGACTTGCGGGAGACCCAAATAATTTTATCGCGAAGTATATCTCACAATTCGGAATAGACCTTTCCTTAAGCATTAAATTGTTTTTCGCATTTTACTTAATCAGCCACGGAATTGTTAATTTATATTTAGTTTACGCCATTATCAAAAAACCTTCCTTTGCGTATCCAATATCATTGGTGATATTCATCGGTTTCTTGATATATCAGACATATGACTATTTTGCTACATCTTCACTATGGATGCTTGTGATTATCTTATTTGATCTTCTGTTTATAGGATTGCTGTTTTATGAATATAATGCTCATCTTAAGGAATATTCATTCTTGGGTAAACTAAAATTGATTGCTGGAGCCAAGGTTCCAAAGATTGTTGAAATTAAGATACTTACATAACCTTTTTGGAACTTTATATTTATCTGAACTGAGAACGTGTAACTGGCTCCAAAAAAATTCTTTTAAAGACTAAGTATAGCGTAGAACATACATAATTGAGCATTTTTATTTATGTTCTACGAATATAGCCTATGACAAATTTGCTCAATTTATTAAGTCATATGCTATATTTTCAAACGGTTGAAGAAAAAACAATTTATCAGACTGCTTTCTTCACTGCATCACTCACTACTTTCACGACATTTTCGTCGAATGGAGAAGGGATAATGTTTTCTTTCGTCGGATTTTTGACTAACTCTGCGAGTGCATGAGCAGCTCCTAATTTCATTGTCATGGTTATCTTTTTAGCGCGGGCATCGAGCGCTCCTCGGAAAATGCCGGGAAACGCAAGCACATTGTTTATTTGATTAGGAAAATCGCTTCTTCCCGTTGCTACAATCAGTGCTCCTGCCTCTAAGGCATTGGGCGGGAGTATTTCAGGATCAGGATTTGCCATCGCAAAAATAATTGCATTTTTATTCATAGTTTTCACCATTTCTTTATTTACCAGATTTTTGGTTGAGACGCCGATGAAAATATCTGCTCCTTTGAGGGCATATTCTAATGTTCCGTTTATCTTATTTTTATTGGTAATTTGTGCAATTTCTTTTTTGCTTTCGTTATCTGTAATGTCTTTTCTTTCCGTGTGTATTGCGCCGTTTCTGTCGCATAAAATTATATTTCCTGCATTGAATCCGTCTTCAATAAGTAATTTTGCAATTGCTATTCCTGCTGCTCCTGCGCCGCTCATGACTATTTTTACATTTTCTTCTTTCTTGCCTGCAACTTTGATTGCGTTGAGTAAACCTGCCAATACAACAATTGCTGTTCCGTGCTGGTCATCATGCATGACTGGAATTCCTAAATCCTGTAATGCATCTTCGATAATAAAACATTCGGGAGCTTTGAAATCTTCTAAGTTAATCCCTCCAAAAACCGGAGCAATATTTCTGATTGTTATAATTTTTTCTTCGGTGCTTTTGCCGTTGATACAGATAGGAAATGCGTCGATATTTGCGAATGCTTTGAAGAGCATTGCTTTTCCTTCCATAACTGGCAGTGCTGCCTCTGGCCCGATATTTCCCAACCCTAGCACGGCCGTACCGTCACTAATGACAGCGATGGTATTTCCTTTCATGGTATACTTGTATATGTCATTTTTATTCTGTGCAATCATGCGTGATGCTTCTGCAACACCGGGTGTGTATAATAGACTTAAATCCCGTTTTTCTTTGAGCGGCATTTTTGTACGAATTTCTATCTTTCCTTTCAGTTTTTCATGTAATGCGAGCGACGCTTTCTTTATTTCTTCCTGATCCATGAGCTATTAAAAAATAATGAATATAAAAATGTTGTTACAACATTTTGAAGGCGATCTTTCTCAAGAATATAACAAGAATTCTCAAAGCAAGTTTTATAAATTAAAATTTTTTGTTTTATCTTGTTGCTATGAATGATGAAAATTGTCAATGTGAAATACATACGGATGAGCCGGTATTTGTTCATTTTATGAGATATTACTGCTCACGCTGCAGAAAATGGTATGATATGACTTCTGACTGATTTTATCCTCATTTTTTAACTCATTCACTTCTCACGAAATGAAGATTCAAATCATCTGCTGATAATTTGACCCGTTCACCTCTTACGAGGTGAAGGTTTACATTATCTACGGATAATCTAACTGTTCACTTCTTATTATTGAAGTGAACATTTAAAAATATGTAGATAGTATATATACTGAAACAGTTATATCTGAATATACTATGGTAAAAAAAGAGTCGAAGAAAGAGCCTGTGATAAAAGAGAGCTTTCCAACGCTTGAATTGAAAACAAATCGTGATATTGCGATGGATTTTGCGGAAAAGCTTCATAAAAAGTTTGATGCACTTGTTAAATCCGTCATCTTGTTTGGTTCAACCGTAAAAAACAAACTTGTTGTTGGATCTGATATTGATATGATCGTTGTTGTTGACGATTCAACGTTTAAGTTTGATGAAAATTTTATTGTGTGGTATAGGGAAGAATTGGGAAAACTTATCCAAAGTAACCCGTATAAGAAAGATTTGCATATCAACACGGTGAAGATAACGACGTGGTGGGAAGATCTGATTCGAGGAGATCCGACTATTTTTAACATTATTCGGTATGGAGAGGCTCTCATTGATTATGGCGGATTTTTCTCTCCCTTGAAAATGCTGCTTGTTGATGGCAGAATCAAGCCAAGCCCTGAGGCAATGTATGTCATGCTGAATCGCGTGCCCGCTCATATTTTGCGGAGCAGAATGGCAGAGATGAGCGCGGTTGAAGGATGTTATTGGGCATATGTTGAATGCTCGCAATGTCTGCTTATGGCAGTGAATGTAGTACCACCTTCTCCTGAACATGTTCCCGAATTATTGAGAACGCATTTTGTTGAGAAAGGATTACTGAAGAAAAATTTTGTGGATGAATACATGGATGTGTATAACTTGCACAAGCGCATTGTTCATGGCGAGATCAAAAATATCGACGGCAGAATCATTGATGACTTCCAGAACAAGTCAGAAGAATATTTCAAAAAAGTTGTGAGTTTACTCAACGATATCTTGTGATTTACTTCTGTTTTTTGACTATCTCACATTGTGAGTTTACTTCAATAAAATCTTCATCATCAAGGATTTCATTGAGTGGTTTTTTAAGTATCCTTCCTGTTTTCATTGTTTTTTCACAGCTGTCCAAAAAAACATATACTAAATCTGTGTGACTGCTTAATACTGATTTATCACTCTCGTTTGGTGGAGCGTAGATTCTCAACCGGTGATAGATTTCGTTTGCCATTGTTTAGGCTGCAAGAAGTTCTTCATCGGATGTTTGCATCTGAACTTTTTTTCTATCAGCATTTGCCAACTCAAGGAATCCATATTTTTCTGATGGATCTTTTACTTTTGAGGCAAATATTTTTATATATGACCTTATAGCATTTGCATTATTATTGTCCTTGCAATATTTCTCAGCTTTCTTGACAATATTTCCAAAAGTTCTTTTTACAAAATTTCCGCTCATCTGAGGAATTATTTTTTGCTGTATGAATTCTCTCAATTCTGCATTATCAGTGTAGTCAGAGGATAACATATAACTTGCGACAACTGCGTTCATATTTTTTTCCAATTTTTCTACTTTGTCGCTATCACCCTCTTTTTGTGCCTTGCCAATATTATTCAGTGTATTTAATGCAGCGTTATATAGAACAACATCTTCAAATCCTTTTGCATCCGCAACGGGCGGAAGTTCATACATAAAGTTTCTTAATTTATCCAGTGGCGCATCATCAATGATTGATTCAAGGTTCATTGCTTCCACTTCTTTCAATGATTTTTCAATAATTTTCTGAAGCGTTTCTCCTCTTACACCTGGATTGTTTATTGCTTCTGCAATTAAATTCTCTCTTTCTGCTGGTGCAGCTCCTGCAAAAAAATCTTGGAATGGTTTCAATTGCCTTTTCTGTGCTTCTTGTTCCTGTACAGTTTTATCATACAGGCCTTTCGCTAATGCAATGTTTTCATATATTTTCTTCGCGTCTTTATATGTATTGTCTGCCATCTTAATATTCTCCTGTGAATGATTTATATGAATTTGAAATAGCATACTCGCTCATAGATCTTTCTAATCCTGCTTTTCCTTGATGAATCATGCAGTTGTAATCCACTTTTCCGTTATATGTTTCGCACATTGTATTTTTTACCTTTAATTTTCTTACTTTTCTAAGGAAAAAAGAGTATATAAATGTTTCGATATAGTAATACTATGGAGTGGTAACAATAAGAAACATTTAAATAACTTCAATTTCGTAGGAGATTATGGCAAAAGATTTGGAAGAAATACTTCGAGAAATACAAAGAATAAAAGCGGACCATAAATACTTAGTCGGAACTGCAGCTATTTTCCAGTTTATCAGACAGAGAAGAAAAATTTATGATATGCCCCAAGCGATATCTCGTGCAATTAATGATCGATTGGCACGAGAATTGCCTCGTGTATCTTATCCTGCAACACCTGAACGCGTCGTCTGTATTGATTATACCATCTCTGATGGAGAAACTCGAGATCCCTATCATTGTTATCAGGAATCTGAAATAGTTGATTTACAATACCCTTTTTTTCAAGGTGCAAACAAAAGAAATTTAGTCGAGGGAGAAAAATTAACTGATGAAGATGTTGAAACAATATTACGGTTGCGGTATCCTGGATTAAGGGGAGATGATGAAGAATACGAAATTTCAGAAAAAAGAGCAAATGAAATTGAAGCTTATCACATTAGTGAGGAGTATAATCTCTATTTTGGCAACGAGTATATGGCAGAAAGAATAGAAAACGAACTTTTAGAGAATAAAACAGAGCCGATACAACATCTCATCAAAACTTATTTAACGCAGATACATAACATACAGACCGGAGTTTTCAAACAGTT
>JBDKJQ010000063.1:0-41920 GCA_039796495.1 archaeon
CAATTTAAAGAACTCTCTTCTAATCAGCTCTTTTTTCATTAAAGAACTAAGAATCTCTATCCAATTTTATTTATGTAATCAATAACATATGTCCCTACGACATATGTCTGTGGGACGTACACAATGTATGATTATGCAAACAATTAAAAATGCTTTATTATTTCTAGGGAGATGATTAAGCCAGGAGATACCATCAGCGTAGATTATGAAGGAAGATTAGAAAACGGAGAGGTATTTGATAGCTCAACTCATGGAGACCATTCTCATCCTCTCGAGTTTACGGTTGGTAGTGGAATGGTTATCAAGGGATTTGACAAGGGAGTTTTGGATATGAAGATTGGTGAAGAAAAAGAAATTGTAATTAAACCTGAAGAGGCATATGGGCGGGTAAATAAAAGTTTATTTAAGGAGATTCCTAAAAGCTCATTTCAATTTGAGGAGGAGCCAGAAGTCGGTAAAAATTTGATGATCAGCCTTCCTGATGGCAGGCAATTTCAGACAAAAATTTTGAAGCTTGGCAAGAACACTATCACTATTGATCTTAATCACCCTCTTGCGGGAAAAACCTTAATTTTTAAGGTGAAGGTCTTGAATGTAACGTAAATTTAGAAAACCTTTAGGGACTATTTTATTAATCGCTGATCATATCATCCCAGCTCTCTTTATTAGTCCTATAAGGATCCTCTGATTCTATGTCTTCCATTTCCTGTGCCTTTCTGAAATCTTTTTCTAAAAAATCTTCATCTTTTTCAAATAAGGGTTGCTGGCTTTCTCTTTCATTTTTCTGAATGTCCAAAATAAGTTTCATTTCATTATTGATGAAATACGTTGGCTTTTTACCGGAGTAGGTTAAGTAAAGGGTGTGTTTCGCCCGAGAAATTGCTACATAAAATAATCTTTTTTCTTCATGCTCTTTGTTATAATCGTTTAGATTTAACAAATCCATTATTGGATGATCGGAATATTTGCAGGGAAAGTGTTGTTCATTGCATCCGATTACAAATACAATATCTGCCTCAAGCCCCTTAATTGCATGAATCGTTGAAAGAGTAACCTCGTCTTTTTGCTGATAAAAGTCGTCTTCTTTTTTTATAACATAAGGAATGTTTTTCTGTTTGAGTCGCGTTGCAACATCGTTTAACTGTCTGTTTGTCCTTGCTAAAACAAATATCTTATTTTTTTTATGACCTGCTTGTATGATCTTTTCTAATACGAAAGATAGCTCTTCAAATTCTGTAGAGAAATTATGTAAAAAAAGATTTTTATCTCCTTTATTATGAGCTTCTAAATTTATAAACTGTAAATCTTTAATCGCATTATTCATTAATGCGACTATATGTTGCGTGCTTCTGTAGTTTTTTGTGAGGATGATGGTTTCAGATTCCGGATATATTTGCCCAAACTGCAAGATATGGTTTATGTCCGATCCTCTCCATCCAAAAATAGACTGACGTGGATCTCCAACAACAAATAAATGAGGAGCACTAAAAACGTGTAACAGTTCTGTTTGCTGCATGTTTACGTCCTGATATTCATCAACAAGGACATAATCATATTGAGGTATGTAAGAGAGTTTTTTTTTAAAGAATTCCAGAGTATCGACTAATTGATCATTGAATGATCTGAAGCCATGGAGTTTGATATACTGATTAAGCGTCTTGCATACTAAAAATATCTGTCCCATTTTGCCAGAAACAAATTTAGAAAGTTCTGAAATTTCCTGTTTTTTTGCCTTGCAATAATCAATTATAAAAAAACAGTCATTTAAGAAAATGGCTGTAAGCTCTTCTTTTGTTTTATTCTTTTTTTGTAGCTCTGAAAAATAATCTTCGATTATATTATCTAATTTAAGATTCAGTGACTGTAGGGAAAAAGAAAGCGCAATAAGTTTGGTCGAGTGGTCCATCATGCGCACTGGCTTTCCATAAACCTGAAATTGATTATTTCGCAAAATTTTCTCGCAGAAAGAATTAAAAGTTTCTATATTTGTTGTTATGCCTGCCTGCACGAGACGCTCTTGCATTTCATGTCGTGCTTTTCTTGTAAAAGTTATGGCTAAAATTTTTTTTGGGTCAACCCCCTTATATTTTATGAGGAATTCTATCCTTTTGGTTAGTACAGTTGTTTTTCCTGAGCCGGCTCCTGCAATGCAGCAAATTCTTTTTTTATCAGAAATTATTGCCTTTTTTTGAAAGTCATTATAGGGAGCAAAAAAATGATCGAGTTCTTGAAAGAGGTGTTTGTCTTCCTCAGTGATGATTGTTTGTTCGAACAGCTCTTTTCTTTCCGGAAGGATATTTGCGAGTTCACCCATTTTAAGATTAAATGAGGAGGGAGAGTTATATAAAGCTTATTGGCTTTTCATTTCTGAAATTTAAGTACTACTTTTATTTTATTAAAGATTATTAACACTACTTTCCCTATGCAGAAAGTTTTTAGCATCTATTGAAAGTTATTGCTGGAAGTATTTAGGTATTACCTTTGTGAAATTACTTATTAGTACTACGTCTTTAGAACATATAAATCTTTAAATATTCTCATTATTAAAAAATTAGTATGGTGAAAGAAACAAATCCTTATGAATCTCCGAAAACTTATGAGCCTGATCGTTGGAAATGGGTGAGAAGGGGACTTTTTGCAAGCGCTGTAATTGGAGGAATCATAGGTTATTCTTTTTATTTAAACAAAAAACCCGCAGTCACTAGACAGACAAAAAGAGTTGACCAGTTTACTAATTATGCTTTCGAAGGAGAAAGTATTGAATGGAAAATTCTTGTCATGGACGAAAACAAGATAGACTCAATAACTGACGTGGTTGCTACAATCGGCGATGTGCAAGGTGAAGGAAACAACTAAGTTCGTATAATGTATCTTGTGCGAATCTTTTGTATGTAAATTATTGGTTTATGAGAAAATGAGAGTTTTTAAGAGAAATTGATCAAAACTCTGGGAAGGAGATCTCTTTCCAACCATCTTCATTTCATTCCTGGTTAAATCAGATACTAGAGAAACTAACCCTAAAGGAGATTCGTACACCAAATTTATCAGCAATCTTTCTCGATAACCGGGTATGCCTTATCTTTCCAATAAATAAATGTTCCATTAAGAAGTAAATATTTGCCCTTGATTTCCGCGGGTTTTATATAAACTTCTTTGCTCCAATACCGACCCTCGCTATTTCTTATATCTTCTAGCACTATATTTCCGAGTCCTAGGAAATTAACAAAAGGGAGGGGGTGTAACTGGAAAATTAATTTTAATAGACTGATTTTTGAAAAGTAAGGTACTCATGCCGGAGTAACCTAGAAGGGTTATTTAAGTTTTTCTTATACTTGTTTACTTTATTGTGCCATAGTTATTTTAAATTTTATTCATGTAGAAACTTTTTAGCAATGCTAAAAAGTATTCTCAAGAAATTTAGGGGTTGAGATTGATAAAACTAGGGTTCATACCGATAACAGTCCTACTATGTTTACATGCTTTGTATTAAGATATATCCTAAGGTTCTGTGAAAATCTTTATATAATTTTTATTGTCCTTAGCCGAACTTGGATAATTAGTACTGCTTAAAGTCTGCTCTGTTCAGACTCTATTCTAGGATATTCATTGAATCAACTGGAAAAGACCTCATTTAGTTATTTTTATAGAGGGTTAAATTAATAGAAAAACTTTAAGATAAAAAATTAAGAGGATAGATGAAGCTATCTGTGTTTACAGGGACACCACTTTTTTAATAGCATCAATGCTGCCGCAACAATTATGACCCATTTTGCCCATGAAGTCATATACCATTTTGGAACTAAAGTTACTACTAAGATTACTATTGGAAGACTCCAAGAAAATGTAGAACAAGCACCGCAATCGTAGCACGTGTTATCAACATTCATTGATCTGTTAATAGATTTTTTTGCCATTTACTCCTCTTTTATTTATTTTTATGATCACGATTTTGGCTTATTTAAACATTATGTTTCTAATAATCTTTTAGAGAAGTTTATACCTTTAATTTTAATTCTTACTAGCATTGGAAATTAAATGAAAAGATTTATAAATAATTAAAATTTGGTAAGGTTATGTTTTGGTTTTTTAAAAAAAGAGATGAAAAAAATGATATTATTGTTATTAAAAGTGCTGTTCAAACAGGCTTTTCTAATGTTAAGAATGATATAAACAACTTAACTAAATGGATTAAACACCTTGATTCTCGAGATACGGCATTAAAACGGCAGGTTAACGGTATTACCGACGACTTTTCTGTTCTTAAAGATGAAGTTGAGCAACTGAAAAATATTATTTCTCTTATTGGCGAAAGGCCAATATTCAAACAGAAACAAACACTATTTCGTAAACAAACGGGTGTTTATAGTAATTTAAACACTGTTCAAACAGATGTTCAAACATCTATTTTAAATAATCTAACTGCTCATGAAAGAGCAATAGTATTCCTTTTGCTTAATTCAGATATGAAGTTAAGTTATGAGGATTTAGCGGCAATGCTTGGAAAGAATAAAGCGACTATTCGAGGTCAGGTGAATAATATAAAACAGAAAAGTGAAGGGTTCATTGAAGAGATAATTGGAGAAAGTAACAAGAAGAGGATATTCATACCAGAGAAAACTAAAGAATTATTGCTTAAAATAAGAAAAGTGAGAGGTAGATCTAAAGAAAAATTAGAGGGACATGAAAGAAATGAATAAATTACATAGCAAAAGGTTGAAAAGTGAGAGTTTTTTCATGAATCTATCCATGATAAAGAGAGAGCTAAAGTATAGTCTAGATATTTTACAGAAAAGAGAGTTTAAATTGTTACAAATAAAAAGAAGAAGTATTATTGTGAGATGGGTGGAAAGAAAATTATAAAGGCTAAAATTATAAAATTTTGTCTTTTTAAGCTTTAAAAATATCGCAGAGGTTTGTTTAGCCTATGCTTTATTATTTTTATTCGTTACAACGAAATTAAGTTATATTTCCCTTAATCGTATAATTGTTGAGAGTGAAGCTATTTTTTTTAAATCAGGTGCTATTTTGAGTAGGATTTTTTTATTATTTATTTTTTCCTTTTTAATAGGAATCCCTTTATTAGTCATACGATGAACATAGTCCCTAATAGAGCTTTCACTTAATTCCAATAATCGGGAGAGTAGGGTATAAGTTATTTCTTGTTGATTTTGTTCTTCTAGTTGATAAATGGTTGAAAAAACAAGCATTTCTTGATGAGTTAGGTGCTTAAACTTTAATCGTATATCTTTCTTAAGATTATCCAAAGAGCTAAGGATTTCCGTTGCTTCCTGAAGGTTATGTTCGATTGATTTTAGGCTATTTGCAGAGGATATATTTGTTGATTTGTCTGTTGGTCTGTCTGTCTGTCTGTCTGTTGGAACCCCTTCATTTCTCATAGAAATAGACAAATTTTGGTCTTTTAACCCCTTAATTTCCATTGGAACTGTTGGATTTTGTGTTGGATTCGCAGAGTTCGTATGAATTATCTGTTGGAGTGTCGAAAGAAGGTTATTAGTAAATTGCTGGCTATAATGGAGCCGTTTAAGACTTTCTTGAATATCTGAAAAAAAAATATTTATTTTTAAAAGCTCTTCATGCAAAAACTGAACATCTTGTTTAACTTTATGAAAGGCAGATTTTATATGGTCATTTTCCATTGGTTCTAAAGACCTACTTCTTATTTAAATTTATTTGGGATATTTGGCGTAAAAAAGATCATACACCTTGTTGGAAAGTTTCCAGCGCATCCTTCTTGAAAAAAGATCTCCTTTGGCATTCTTGTTTATAGAAATAACTAACTTTTTTTCCCGCAACTCTATCAATAATCTTTTTATAAATTCTTCATCACGCGCTATTTCTTTTGCTATTTCCGAGGTAAACGGAAATTTCGGAAAACGATCATAAAGATAGGAAAGAATCTGCTCAATAATCTTGTCTTTTTTTTGTTGGCCCAGTTTCATAAACTATTTAAATGAAAACAATTTTTAAATGTGTTGATGATAGAATACAGGATTTATAATCGGGGATTTTTCTCCAAAATTCTATCTCCTTTTACTTAGGTATGAGAGAATATCAACGCTTAAAGACATGGACTCCCTTATCACTTATGCGCGTATACGAGAAAAATATGAACTAATGGCTATTCTTGACCCCCTTATCCAAGAGTGGTTCTTTAAAAAATTTAAAACATTTTCCGAAAGCCAGCTCTATGGTGTTATGTATATCTACGAACGCAAGAACATCCTTATTTCGGCCAGTACTGGTAGTGGAAAGACCCTTACCAGTTTCCTAAGCATTCTTAATTATTTGGTTCAATTAGCTAGAAAAAATGAACTAGAGAGCAAAATTTACTGCGTTTATTCTAGTCCTCTCAAAGCATTAAATAATGACATTTATATAAATCTTGTCAGGCCTTTAGAAGAAATATATACCTTGGCTGAATCTAAGGGAATCTCTCTTCAAAAAATAAGAGTTGGGTTGCGTACAGGAGATACAACTGGCGCGGAAAAAGCAAAAATGCTTAAACAACCTCCTCACCTTTTTGTCACTACGCCTGAAAGTCTCGCTATTTCGTTAACAACCACCAAGTTCATAGAATTTTTTTATGGAGTTGAATTCGTAATAATTGACGAGATACACTCTTTAGGGAACAAACGAGGAGTATATTTGAGTCTTAGCTTAGAGCGTCTTGAAGAGATAAGCAATATTACTCCAGTGCGAATAGGATTAAGTGCTACCATCGCCCCTTTGGAAGAGGTAGCATTTTTTTTAGTGGGAAATGAACGAGAGTGTTTGATTGCCGATGTGCGGATTGAGAAAAAAATAGAGATAAAGGTTCTTACCGGTGTTGAAAACTTGATGGAATCTCCAGAACGCGACTTTCATTCTTCACTGTATTCATTAATTGATGGACTAATCCAAAGTCATACGACCACTCTTATCTTCACTAACACGCGAGCAGCAACCGAACGAGTGGTCAATCATTTAAAGGAGTTATTTCCTGAAAAATATATTGAGAATATAGAAGCCTATCATTCTTCCCTCAGCAAAGAGCATCGATTTGGAGTCGAAGATAAATTACGGCAGGGGGCATTGAAAGTTGTCGTGAGTTCAACAAGCTTGGAGTTAGGTATTGACATCGGATTTATCGATTTGGTGGTATTATTAGGAAGTCCAAAAAGTAGCGCCCGTGCATTGCAACGGATCGGGAGAGCAGGGCATAAGCTTCATGATATCTCCAAGGGAAGATTTATTGTTTTGGGCAGAGATGATTTAATAGAGAGTAGCATTCTTGCAAAAGAGTGTGTTGAGCGCAAAATAGATCATATTCATATTCCAAAAAACTGCTTGGATGTATTAAGCCAGCAGATATATGGTATGTGTATTCATAAGAATTGGGATATTGAGACATTACTTCTACTTATCAAAAAGAGTTATTGTTATAAGGACCTATCCAAAGAAGATTTTATGAGCGTCATTAGTTATCTTGCAGGAGAATATGCACTTGAACACCGAAATGTATATGCAAAAATATGGTATGATAAAAAAACTAAACAGGTGGGTAAAAAGGGAAAGCTGGCTCGTGTTATCTATCTAACCAACATCGGTACGATTCCCGAGGAAAGCTTTATCACGGTGGTAAGTAACGATATTAAAATTGGAGCGATTGATGAAGCATTTCTTGAAAAAATGAAACCAGGAGATGTGTTTGTATTAGGAGGTAAGAAATATCAGTTTATACATACACGTGGAATGAAAGCCTACGTACGATCGGATGTTAAAAGAAATCCCACTATCCCTAGTTGGTTTTCTGAACAATTACCCTTAAGTTTTGAGTCAGCGCTAGAAATTGGAAGGTTTAGAAGACATGTACATGAACTGTTCACTAAACAGGAAAATGAAGGGGTTATTAAAAAATTTGTTGAAGGTTATTGTTATATTGATGAAAGAGTTGCTGAGCAGATATATCATTATTTTTATGAACAGTTCTCTTTTTCAAAAATCCCTCATGAGAATAGGATGATTATTGAATGTTATAAGGGCAAAAAAAATTACGTCATTTTTCACAGTTTATATGGTCGAAGGGTCAACGACGCTCTCTCACGATCTCTGGGTTATTTAATGGGGCAAAAGATTGGTAGGGATATTGAAATCGGGATTAACGATAACGGATTTTATTTTGCTGGAGAGATGCTACCTTTTGAAGAAGCTCTTCAAGTACTGCAACCAGAGAATATACGCGAAGTGCTTGAAGAGGCGATTGCTAAATCCGAGATTTTAAAAAGAAGATTTCGGCACTGCGCTACCCGCAGCCTTATGATTATCCGAAGCTATAAAGGGCATACAAAAACAGTAGGTAAACAACATATGAAGTCCCATTTTTTATTATCGGCTGTTAATAAAATCAGCAAAAATTTTCCTATCTTGAAGGAGGCTCGACGTGAAGTTTTAGAAGATTTGATGGACATTCATAACGCGGAGCGCGTTATGCACTGGATTAAAAAGGGAAAGGTGTGCATAGAGAAAGTACACACAACTATTCCTAGCCCGTTTGCCCTCAGCTTAGTATTACAGGGACACAGTGATCTAATGAAAATGGAAGATAAAATGAAATTTATGAAACGAATGCATGAAGAGATACTCAAGGGCATTGGTAGAAAAAAATAAAGATTTCATTATGGACACTCAAAACAATTTGTTGGTACATTATTTTTAAAGCTGCAGAAACCGAGAGTATATCGAGAGGAGTGGTAAGAATATCCCGAGGGTGCAAAAAGTAACTTGTTTGAGAAAGAAAGTGAGGAGAAGTTTTTTATTATTCCACACAAAGAATTACAAGAATTCGAAGTGGCCATTTATAATGACATAGAAAAAAAGTATATTATTTTGGAAAACTAAAGAAGTTTGTCAGGGTATCTTAACTCTTGTCTTGCTTCGGGTTAATACGAGGCATAAAATTTTGCAGGTGCAGAGGGAGAGAAAGTTCGTCCTCCAAATACAACGCCTTGATATTACATTTATTCATAATAAAATTGAATAAAGATATTCTTGCAGCTTCAGGTATTTTTTTATCCTTCCACGAATCTAAGAATTGTTTCAGTTCTTCTTTTTCCGGCAGGACAATGAGAATTCCTTCAAATTCAAGTTTTGCGTATCCTTCGGAATAAACTATAGAAAGGTTGAATTTTATTTTTAATACTTCTGAATCTGAAATAGGAATTTTTTCTTTTTTTACATCTTTTATATTGATATTCTGATTTATGTTAATGTTGGTAGGGGAATTTTCCTCTCTTTCTATGACTATTTTCGTAAAATTAAACCCAATGATTTTCATAGAGAGAATTGTCATTAAAGCTTTTTAAAGATTTATATTATTTTAAAGAAGGGTATTTGTTTTGTATACAGATCTTACAGGGGGTAAACTGCTTTTTGGTAAAATAGTCCTTCAGATTGTTTCCTACTCTATATTCTTTCTTTATGAGTCTTGACAGACGGCAGCTTGCTTTATGATATATTTTTGATTTAATTGAGCCGTAGTAGTCGTATCTCTCTTCTTTCGGGCTGGTTATATAGATTTTTTTTTCAACTTCGTAAGGCACCTGTTGGTAAATTGTTCGTGTGGGGTATTTAATTTCTTTTAATTTTTTTGGTTCTAGAAGAAAAAATAAAATGATTGCATATAGAACGATGATTCCTATAAATAGAATAAGCATTTGATTAAGTGTTAATGATGCGTATATAAGTGTAAAAAGAAATAGGCCAATCATTATTATCCCGATGCTAAAGGCAGCAAGTAAATTATTAAAATTCCAAATATCCTTTTCGATGACTAACGGCGTTTGAAGATCCTCTTTTGGCATAAATTATAAATAATCATTCATTTAAATATTTTCTTTATTAATAGTTTTTAAATTTTAAATTAAACTAGAATTAAATATACTTATAGCAAGTCTTCTTCAGAGATAACCACAAAATCTCCAATAGCGATAATAGAATTATAAGGTATAAGTACTTCTCCTTTTTTAGAGAATTCAAGATTAAGATGAGTACAATAAGGTGTTGCGTCTTTAATCACAATATGAATTAATTCACCAGTTCTTGTTTCAAAAGTTATGTCTTTAACAATGCCTAATTTTTTTCCTTCTTTTGTAACAACCGATTTATTAAGTATCTCTTTATGAGGTCTTTTGTCAATAGCCATACATGTATATAGATAATTGATTTATAAAGTTTTTTATAGTATTATGTTAGAAATTTCATAATCTACTTTCGATACTTTAATTAGTTAAGTGAATAATCAGGGGTCCCCCTGTTTTCTTATGGAAGCATTTATAAGTAGATAATGTAAATTTTATTTTTAAATTTCATTTAAAAGCTTTATTATTATATATTATATATATTATAGAATATATGTCTCATCACTCTACACTGAGCACATCATTTCTTTTTTTTTACTTTTGAAAAATTATTATACTATTTTTACTATTTCTACGAGAAATAGAGGTGTCCCTCCTCATTTATCTATTCTTTTTTATAGAAATCATTTTCTTGTCGATATTTCTTCTTATTTTTGATTTATCCATGAGAAATTCTGGCTGTCACTTATAAGAGAAAAACTATATTTAAATAGTCATAGCATTATTTATAGATTTGTATTAAAATTTCAAAAGGAGGTAATGGTGCATCTAGATAAAATTTTTGATTCTGTAAGTGAAAGAAGTTTATTCAAAAATAAACAAATCTTACAATCAAATTACACACCTGAAACAATTCCTCATCGTGACGAACAGATTGAGACTGTTGCTTCTATCCTTGCACCAGCTCTTTTAGGACAGAAAACAAGCAATTTATTTATTTACGGAAAAACAGGAAGTGGAAAAACTCTTAGTGTGCAGCATGTTGCCAATGAACTCTCAAAACGTGCCTATGAAAAAAATAGTTTGCGGATAGAATATTTAAATTGTAAGCTTAAAAAAATAGCAGACACTGAGTATAGGATCTTGGCAGAGCTCATAAAAAAACTAGGGGGAGTTGTTCCTGCGACAGGACTTCCTACTGACCAAGTATATCTAAAGTTTCTTGATATACTTGAAAATTCCCAAGAAAAATTATTAATCCTTATTTTAGACGAGATCGATCAAGCAGTTAAAAAAATTAACGACGAATTCCTTTATAATTTAACACGATTAAATTCTGAACTCAATAAGATACAAATCATTATCGTCGGCATCAGTAATGATTTGCGGTTTCTTGATATGATTGACCAGCGCGTTCGTAGCTCCTTAAGTGAAGAAGAGATTGTTTTTCCTCCGTATAATGCTCTTCAACTGCAAGACATACTACGAAAAAGAGCAGACGATGCTTTCAAAAAAGGCGTAGTCAATGAAGGTGTAATTGCAAAATGTGCGGCGTATGCTGCTCGAGAACATGGTGATGCGCGAAGGGCACTTGATTTACTTCGTGTCGCTGGGGAACTGGCTGAAAGGAATTCTCATGAGTATATCAAAATAGAGCACATTGATATGGCCAACGATAAAATAGAACGAGATAAGATCTTAGATGTTATAGAGACTGGAACAAAACAGTTTCAGATGATTTTATTCTCGATTATGGAGCTCACTGAGAGATCTAAGTCCCCTAAAAAGGCGCATACTAGTGTGTACACTGGAGATATTTTTGATTTTTATGAACAATTATGCAACAAAAATGGGCTTGACTGTTTAACTCACCGACGGGTAAGCGATATCATCGCCGAATTAGATATGCTTGGGTTGATTAATGCGCGCGTTATCAGTAAAGGAAGACACGGGAGGATGAGAGAAATAAAATTAGTTATTCCAAGTAGTATAAAGTACAAAGCACGAGAAATCTTAATAGGAGGTCTTGGCATATAATTTATTTAACAATCCCATTTTCCAAGAGCTTCATCATGACTCATAATATCCTTAGATTATTCATCGAAAAAGGATTTCTTCTAGACAAAGGGATATTGGACTTTTTGGAAGAGCTCGATAACGAAACTGTTGCGCGAGAAATACTTGATAAAATTGCAGTTGTCTCGCGGAAAAAATTAATAACCAAACATTTAATCAATGAAAATATCGAAAAAATAAAACCTCTTTTGTTTGAACTTGATAGTGAAAAAAAGAAATTAGTTGACAAATATTTTGTTAATGTTCATATCTCGGTTGAGGTAAAAAAAGAAAGCACTATAGAGTTAGCGTCTCACAATTCTTCTGAGAATTCCAAATTTCCCCCTGTTACTGTCCTTTCATCACCTTCTTTCATCACTAAGAAAATTGAGGTAAAAGATTTTATAAAATATTTTAGGAGTCGCTATCTGCTTCTTAGAAAAATTTTGCAGGAACGTGGGGATATTACCAACCTTATCTCCATCGATAAAATTGCTGGCAACAGAGATTTTTCTATCATTGGGATGGTTTTGAATAAACAGGTAACTAAAAATAAAAATATTCTATTGGAAGTAGAAGATTTTACTGGAAAAGCTACTTTGCTGATAAATCAAAATAAAGAAGAAGTATATAAGAAAAGCAAAGAAATTTTGTGCGATGATATCATTGGATTTAAATGCAATGGCACCAGAGATTTTTTATTTGTCAATGATCTTTATTATCCTGATTGTTTTCTTACCGAGAAAAAACACACGAATGAAGAACTGTATGCTTTGTTTATCTCAGACGTCCACGTTGGTAGCAATAAATTTTTAGAAAACAATTTTACTGCTTTTATTGATTGGTTGCGAGGAGTAAATGCGGATGAGAAACAAAAAGAAATGTTAGAAAAGATACGGTATCTTTTTGTAGTCGGAGACACGGTTGATGGTGTTGGGGTCTATCCCGGTCAGGAGAAGGAACTTAAGATAAAAGACATACGAAAACAATATGAATTGCTTGCTGATTTCTACAAAAAAATTCCTGAGCGAATTTTAATAATTCAGTGCGCAGGACAACACGATGCTGTTCGCGTCGCAGAACCGCAGCCACCAGTAGGTATAGATTTTGCTGAACCTCTTCATACCCTTCCCAATGTACGGGTAGTAAGCAATCCCAGTCTTATTGAGATTGAATCAGGAAATTGTTCTCTTAATGGCAGAAGAGTAGCTGATGGTATAAAAGTTCTGATGTATCATGGTGCTAGCATGCACAGCGTTATTAATGAGATTGAAGAGCTGCGTTTAAGTAATGCCCACTCAACTCCCGCAAAAGTTGTTAAACATCTTCTTTTACGAAGGCATTTAGCACCCACTCATGGTCTTGTCACCTACATTCCTGATTCGTATGAAGATCCGTTGGTGATAAAGGAAATTCCGGATATTGTAACGACGGGAGATCTTCACAGAACTGATATCGATAGTTATAACAACGTATTGATTATCAGTAATTCCTGTTGGCAGTCTATAACCGCTTTTGAAGAAAAAGTAGGAAATAACCCTGATCCCTGTAAGGTTCCCATACTTAATCTAAAAACACGTGCTATAAAAATTCTGGATTTCAGCGACGAGGTGGTTGAATATGGATAATAAACATGCGGTTGCCGTTACGGGTATTATCTTACAGAGCGGAAAATATCTTATAACAAAAAGAAGTTTGAATAGGATAAATCGAAAAGAGAACGGAGGTATTGATTATGTCAAGCAGCTTAAGTCCTGAATCAGAAAGTTATTTTTCAACATTGCAAAAAGAGATTGAAAGAACGTATGCTATTGCAGAACAAGCGCGAGCGAAAGGATTAGATCCTGTGGATCGAGTTGAAGCGCCTCTTGCGTTAAGTATGGCTGCAAAAGTTGTCCGACTCATTGCAACAAAGTATCCACAGTTAGATAAGGAGGAAATTATTGATCGCATATTGGAATTGGAACGACAGTATGGCAGCCTGGATAATTCAGTTAGTTTTACCATCGCTGAAGAAGTTGCACGGGAGAAATATTGTTCTTTTGAAACACAGTTAGAAGCGATCGACGCGGGTATTCGAGTAGGATTTGCGTATACTACGTTAGGTGTTGTCAGTTCACCGATTGAAGGATATACTGAAGTCAAAATAGGAAAAACAAAAACCGGAGAATCTTATCTTAGCGCATATTTTTCTGGGCCTATTAGAAGCGCCGGAACAACTGCAAGTTGCGTTGTATTAATGCTTATTGATTATTTGCGACAACGATTTGGGTATGCGCGCTACGACCCCACCGAAGAAGAATGCAAGCGTACAGTCATAGAGCTATATGATTATCATGAAAGAATTACTAACCTGCAGTATTTACCGACGGAGGAGGAAGCTTATTTTGTTGCTAAGCATCTGCCGATTCAGGTGAATGGGGATCCTACTGAAACTCGAGAGGTAAGCAATTACAAAGATCTCTCCCGTATTGAGACCAATTTTATCCGCGGAGGATTTTGTTTAATTTTAGGAGAAGGGTTAACACAAAAAGCAGCAAAAGGATTACGAATATTAAAGGGATTACAAAAAAATGGATTTGTCATTCATGATTGGGAGTGGTTGGAAGAATACGTTGCGCTGCATGAAAAGCGAGAAAAGGGTAAAACCGATTCAAGTCCGACGTATATCAAGGATTTGGTTGCAGGTCGGCCCGTGTTTGGACATCCTGGAAAAGGATTTCGCTTTCGTTATGGAAGAAGCAGAGTCTCCGGATTTTCAGGGGTAAGCGTCCACCCTGCAACTATGGGAATAACTAATGACTTTATCGCAACAGGAACTCAATTAAAAGTTGAAAAACCGACAAAAGGATGTGTGGTTACATTAGCCGACGATATTGAAGGACCAATTGTAAAATTTAAAAACGGGGCGGTCAAAAAGATACTGAGTTATGAAGAAGCAAAAACTGTCTACGATCAAATTGAAGAAATTATTTACTTGGGAGACATATTATTTCCTCTGGGAGATGTTATCAATCGAAATTCTCTTTTGATTAGATCCGGATATGTCCAGGAATGGTGGGTTCTTGAGCTTGAAAAAAAAGGAGGAACTGTTACGAATTGTTTTTCTGTTTCGCTTGACGAGGCGGTTGGATTAAGCCAGCAATGGGATGTTCCCCTTCACCCTGCTTATATTTTTTACTGGACGCAATTAACGTATGAACAGTTTTTAGGATTTATTGATTGGATGCAGCATGCACAATTATCGGATGGGAAATTGTTACTCCCTTACACCAGCAGCGATCGTGAGCGATTTGTCATCGGAAAGCGAGCGCTTGAATTGGTGGGCATTGAACATACTATCGGCATTGAGCATGTGATTATTGAAAAAGAAATTGCTGCAGCGCTGTGTATTAATCTTGGCATTAACCCCCAAATAAATGAAATCAACTTTAATTACCTATTTGAAAAATTAGACGCTATCGATGAAAAAAAGACAGGAGAAAGAATACTTGAGATCGTCAATGAGCTTTCTTCCTTTGTCATAAAGGATAAGGCAGGAGAATTTATAGGGACACGTATGGGAAGGCCTGAAAAAGCAAAATTGAGAAAATTAATTGGAAGTCCTCACGTTTTATTTCCTGTGGGAGAGGAAGGAGGAAGATTACGAAGTGTTAATGAAGCTGCTTTAGGAGGAAGCGTGCGTGGAGATTTTCCATTTTACTATTGTTCGGTATGTCGCAGGGAAACTATATATCGGACATGCGAGTCGTGTGCCCATAAAACAGAAAAAAAATATTTTTGTAGATTATGTGATAAAGAGATTGTTGAGGCCTGCAGTATTCACGCTGTCAAACAATCGTTTAAAAAAAATCAGATTGATATACAGCACTATTTGGAGAAAGCGCGTGAAAGATTACATATGCTCAGAACCGATGTACCTTCTCTTATTAAGGGCGTTCGCGGAACAAGTTCTGAAGATCATGATCTTGAACCGTTAGTCAAAGGCATCCTACGCGCAAAGTATGGATTATGCGTCAATAAAGACGGAACAATCCGTTATGATATGACTGAACTGCCCATCACTCATTTTAGACCTTGCGAAATTGGTGCAAGCATCTCGCAATTACGCGTGCTTGGTTATTCGACTGATTGTTATGGTCATGTCATGGAGCATGACGACCAGCTTTTGGAATTAAAGCCTCACGATGTTATTCTTCCCTGTAATACTCTTTCCGGAGATGAACGTGCTGACGATCTTTTCATTAATATATCACGATTTATCGACGAACTTTTAGTGCATTTTTACGCTATGGACTCTTTTTTTAATATAAAAAATCGAGAAGACATCATTGGGCAATTGGGCGTGTGTATGGCTCCTCATAATTGTGCAGGAGTTATCTGCAGGATTATTGGTTTCTCGAAAGTTCAGGGGTTATTAGCCAGCCCGTACATGCACGCTGCAATGAGAAGAGACTGCGATGGTGATGAGGCGGCGGTCATGCTATTAATGGATGTCCTCCTTAATTTTTCACGTAAGTTTCTTCCCTCTCACCGTGGGGGAACGCAAGATGCTCCTTTAGTTCTCAATGGAAAAATTAATGCGCGAGAAGTTGACGACCAAATTTTGGATTTTGAATTAGTAAATCATTATCCCCTAGAATTGTATGAAAAAGCTGAAAAGAAAGTTCACTCAGGAGAGGTCAGTATAGACATGGTTAAACAACGACTGAAAAAAGGAGAAGACCCGTTTGTTCGTATAGGATTCACTCATCACACCAATGATATCAATGGTGGCGCTGTCTGCAGCTCCTATAAGACTTTGCCTACCATGAAAGAAAAAGTTTTCGGACAAATGAAATTATGCGAGAAGCTAAGAAGTGTTGATCAAGGAGATGTTGCACGGCTGATTATTGATAGGCATTTTATGAGAGATCTCAAAGGTAACTTGCGAAAATTTTCCCAACAAAATTTTAGGTGCAGTACATGTAATACTAGCTATCGGAGAGTGCCTTTAAGCGGAAAATGCACCCGATGTAATGGGAAATTAATTTTTACTATTTCCTATGGAAGCATCATCAAATATCTCGAGCCTGCTTTGGATTTAATAAAAAATTATTCTGTTCCCAGCTACATCAAACAAGACCTGGAATTAACAAAAAAATATATTGAAAGCGTCTTTGGAAGGGAAACTGAAAAGCAAGAAAGTATTGAACGTTGGTTTTGAACTATATTTTCAAGCATACGATTATTTAAAAAATAGTTTTTGTTATTTTTTTTATGGGAGAGGTTGATTCAAAATGCGGATTTTTTATTGCCCACTCCTTGCATGATGTTTATCAGGGACTTGAAGCATTACAGCATCGTGGTGAAGATGCAACCGGCATTTTTGCCTTAACTGACCGAGGCGAGATCAATGGTGTGCGATGGGTGGGCAAAGTAGGGAATCTTAACAGAACAACCGCAGAAAGAATTTTAGAAGGAGGAATTTTTTATGTAGGAGAAGTGCGCTATGGCACCTGCGGAGAAAAATCTCCTGAAAAATTACTTGAAGGAGCTTTGCCTCGTCATATTAATGGACGAATCACTGCTGATTATCAACTTCCTTATTTTCCTCATAGGATTATCCGAGGAGCAACGCATGCACTTGCGCACAACGGAAATTTAATTGGAGTAAAGCCTCGCGGTAATGATACTGACAGCGATGTTATGTTGCGATTTTATGCATTGCAAGAAACGGGAGGTGTTGAAAAAATTATTGAAACATTTCCTGCAGCATATTCGGCCGCTATTTTGGATGCAAGAAAGGATTATGTATGTGTTTTTAAGGATAGGTATGCAATCAGGCCGTTATGGATCGGAGAAAAAGACGGCAGATTAGTCGCTTCATCTGAAGACCGCGCAATTACTGAAGTGGGAGGAAATCCTCTTCGCGAATTCCGACCCGGGGAAATTATTGATATCCCAAGAAACGGAACTCATTTTAATGGAAGACAGATTCTTTCACGAGAAAAAAGGCCGTGTTTTTTTGAACGCAATTATTTAGGAGATGTTCTTTCTTCCTATCAGGGCATGCTCAATAGAGATACTCGAAGAAGATTAGGGGTTGAATTGGCTGAAGAATTTGCACCGGATGTTGATATAGTCAGTTTTATTCCCAATGCACCGAGGGATCATGCGCGGGCTTATAGTGACTTTAGAAAAATTCCTTTTGCAGAAGTATTCTATAAGATAAAATCTGAACGAGCTTTTTTAGGTCCCGATGAAAAAAGCAGGCTTACGTCTATTGACTACAATCTGTATACGTTTGACCATATTGATATTAACGGGAAGCAATTACAATTATCCGACGTTAAAAGGCTGCTTTTAATAGACGATTCAATCGTGCGATTAAATAATCTGCCCATTGCGGTAAAAAAATTACGCGATAAAGGGGTTGGGTGGATTGGCGTTGCTGTTGGAACTCCTGGAATTGGACCGGTAATTAATGGTGTTAATCATGGTTGTTATTATGGTGTTGATATCCCTCCTGATGATAATTTTGCTGTTAGAAATTATTCTTCCGTTGAAGAAATGGTTCACGCAGCAGGTGTTGACGCCCTTCATTTTATTTCCAAACGAGGATTAGAGAATGCTCTCAGGAGAAAATTGCGAGAGTGCTGCGCTCATTGCATTGGAGAGCCCAACCCTGTTCTTGATGAAGAGTTGATCAGACTCGATAGCGTTGTTGATGAAATGTATGGGGCACTTGAAAAGAAAAAATAAATATTATTTCTATACTACATACTATAAAATAGTCGGTGCGCAACCTTACATTGTTGCTCCAACAATTTTACAACACATAATAAAAATTGTTAGTTCTAAAAAACATTCTATTTTTTGTCCCGCCCATTTTACGATATATAATATAAAATAGTCGGTATGAGTAGACAACCCATAAGATGAATTCTTTTGACTCCTTGAGAAATTGTAAAAATACCTAAAGCTGTTGCAGTTACAAAGATTACTATTCCAAGGATTGTGCCGCTCCAAGAACTAAAAAAATCAGAAAAAATTATTACCATTGCAGTTACTATGATAAGCACGATTTTAGAAGTTTTCTGATAGCTTATCCTATTTATATTCTTCGCAATTATTCTTGACAAAAAAAGCGTTATAAAAAAAGATGCAATTCCTGAACAAAGTATTACCGACACCATCATAACCAGTGTTTTAATTGTTGGTTCTGGAATCAACTGCGAAACAGCAACTGCAGATCCTGTTCTCGTTTTTCCTATCGCATATAAGGTGATAAATGATAATCCCATCACGAGAAGGTTTATCGCACCGATAAGAAATAAAAACTCTCTCTGGTCTTTTATCTGAAACGACTGTTGACCGATAATTGCAGCCTGGCTTGCTCCTAACCCTGGCAGAAATGCCGTGAATGGTGAAGCTATTATTGAAGCAAGACCTACCCTCCACAACGATTCTTTTGACAAGCAGATCATACACGTAGACACTATCTTTTGTTCAGGTAGAGTTGTATTCTGCTTCAGGCTTATAAGCAAGCCGCTCGCTCCAAATAATCCACTGAGCAACGGGAGCAAAGGTTCTTTAATATTCAGATTCAATGTTGCTATCCCTAAAAATCCTGCCAGGAGAAAAACTATCAGTGATGCTATTTTTTTATCTTCAACGAATATTAAATATAGGGATAGCACTATTAAGATAGGTCCCATTATATTTTGCAGATATGGATAGAGCAAGGGAAGAAAACCAATGAAAAAAGGGATAAACAAAAGCATAACCCCTAGTGCTATCAGTCCTCCATATGCTGTATACCTGACGGCAAAATATCCCTGCCCCTTTAACAATAGCTGATGACCGGGAAGAATTGATAGAAAAGAATTTTCATCAGGAGCCCCTAAAAAAATAGAGGGTATAAAATCTACGAATGTGTGCGTGATCGACATTGCAATAATAAAAACCGCAAGAGCGACTGGAGAAACTATCTGCAGTAAGGCTTCTGAAAACGCAACTATCATCACTGCTACTAAATTGATATGTATGCCTGGAAAAAGGCCGGTGAATATTCCTGTAAGAATTCCAAGCTCCCCCAAGAAAATAAGGATTATAATTTCAGCCGACATATATCTTGAAGGAACAATCCTTTAAAAAAATTTATAAAGTATTCTTTCATTATTTTAATATGAGAAAGGGTGTGTTCGCGTTTATTGTTCTACTTTTTGCATTGGCATTTGTTTTTGTGCAAACGACTGATACAGGGACTTCTGTGGAAACGCCGACGGATATTTCTCCGGACATTACTGAACCTTTCCCGTCTTCTGATGTTTCTGATACTGAATTGCCTGTTGTTGAGTCTGAGGTTGCTCTTGAGAATGAAGATGTTGCCCAAGTGGAGAACGATGCGGAAAGCGATGGGCATACAGAATCGGAAAGTTCTGGTTCTGAAAGCTCGGGTGAAGGTTCAGAAAAAAGTTCTGAAGGAAGCTCAGGAGGCGTCACGGGTGGCGTTATTTTGGACAACAGGTTTTTGGATTATTATTTTCAGTAAGATAAATATTTAAAAATAAATTTCTCTTATTAGAGTATGCCTTTTGATCAGCGAACACAACAACTTGCCGCTCTTGCGGTTCGTTATTCTGTCAATGTTAAACCTGGAGAAAAAATTGTTATTAACGGTGGAAGTGAGGCAATTGCTTTCATGACGTCATTGTATCAAGAGATAATTCTCGCAGGAGGAATTCCTATTGTGCGTGTTAATCTACCCGACGTTACTGATTTTTTTTACAAACACGCCAATGAAAAACAGCTCTGTGATTTTCCCGATTACTGGTTTGATACTCTTAAGCAGGCGCAGGGCTATATTGGCATTAACAGCAGCACCAACACTCGTGAACTAACGAACAGCGATCCGAAAAAAGTTGCAGAGCGGCAGAAATTATTACGAAAAATAAGCGATTATATTGTTAATACGCATGATAAGATAAGAAGAGTTACCATAGCCTATCCTTGCTTAGCCTTGGCACAAGACGCGGAAATGTCTCTTAGTGAGTATGAAAATTTTGTGTATGGTGCCTGTTTAATCGATTGGAAGCAATTTGGAAAAAAATTAGATGCGATAAATGCCGTTTTTGAAAAAGGAAGTTTTGTCGAACTACGCGGAGAGAATGTTGATTTGAAGTTTTCGATCAAGGGAAAAAACTGTGTTGCTGATAAAGGGGAGGAAAATATGCCTGGCGGGGAAGTCTTTATGGCTCCTGTGCGTGAAAGCCTTGAGGGTTGGATTCGATTTGATTATCCTCGCATTGTTTCTGGAAAACAAATTGCAGGCGTGCAACTGAAATTTGAAAAAGGGAAAATTGTAGATTATTCGGCTGATAAAGGGAAAGAATTTTTAGGGGCTTTACTGGCTACTGATGAGAACGCGCGCTACGTCGGTGAATTTGGTGTTGGCTGTAATCCTTCTATCGACCGTTACACGAATGATCTGTTGTTTGACGAAAAAATGGATGGTACCATCCATCTGGCATTAGGGATGGCATACAAGCAAAATGGCGGTGGAAATGATTCTGCAATCCATGTTGATATTGTAAAAAACATGAAACAAGGTGCAATCGTTGTCGATGGCAAGGTTGTCCAGGAAAACGGAGTCTGGCGCGTGTAAGAAAGTTTATATATAATTTCTTTCTTTAATAAAAATGGGGACTAATTCAGTTATCTATAATTATCTTAAACAATATTCTTCTCTCTACCCTATTGAAGATCTGCATAAGAAGATTATTTCAAAAGGTTATTCTGAAAAAGAATTTGAAGATGCGCTTGCTCAATTGCGTGAAGAGTCTTCCTCTAGATTGAATACTCCTACTCGTTCTTTATCATCTTCTGAACAACCTCTAAGAAAAAAAGGAAGCTCACTTATGTTCAAATTAGCCGGCATCGCTGGTATTTTGACTTTATTGCTTATAGTTTTTTCCTTTTTTACCGAGGGAATAGTTACCCCCCTATCTATCTTGTTATCCTTGCTTTTTTCTGTCTTGTTCTTTTTAGGTTTTATCTACCTGGGAAGAAGATACGACCGACTTCTCATACAATTTGCAAGCTGGTTTTTTATCATCGTCAGTTTAGCTTTATTTTTGTTGTATATTACTTTGCAATTCCGTGCTGACCTGATTACACTTCCTTCTTTTGATGCAACCTCTTTTGTTGCAAATCCCACCGAAGCGTTTCAATCTTTGGGGATTACGATGGTGAGCGCAGTTATTGGTACTCTTGTTTTAGTTATTGCATTTGGTATTTTATTGGGAGTTGGATTTTTGCGATTGCACGATGCCGTTCCTCTTGCGAGAACAGTCGGCATTATCACTATCATTGGATTTTGCACGATGGTATTTATTGTCGGCTTGTTTTTTCTTTTTATCGCCTTCCTTTTGCAAATCGTCTTATTGCTAAAAGAATAAAAATACGTTTACTTTAGTAAGACTATTTTTTCTGCTTCGATCTGTAACGTATCTTTGTAGTGTGAAATTGTTCCGATAACTATTATTTGCTTCTGTTCGCTCAACGTTTTCTGGAGATTCTGCCCGTTACTTATAATCACTGCAATTTTTTTTGTATTGTCATCTAGGGTAATAATCTGAAACTCTTCCTCTTCATAGAACTTTATTCCTGTTACCTGCCCCCACACCTTTACTTTTTTATTGAGATCTTTTTCATTAATCTCTGCAATTGAAACCTGTCTTGGCTCTCTGATGTTCATAATGATGAGCAGAAGAAAAATTCCTGATAATGAAATTATTAAAGATATTTTAACCGCGTTCATGATGCCTCTATGTAGAAACCTTTATTAAATTATTTTTTCTGTGATATGTATGGGATTGTCGACTGAAGAGCGATTTGCACTGATCAAACAGAACACTGAAGAAATCATTGGCGAGGAAGAATTGAAGAAATTATTGAAAGGAGGGAAAAAAATTTCAGTATACATTGGCACGGCGATAACGGGTAAGCCGCATATTGGTTATTTTTTGTGGATATTGAAATTGGCAGATTTTTTAAAAGCCGGCTTGCATGTTAAGATTTTGCTCGCCGATGTTCATGGCGCGTTGGATAACACTCCCTGGAATATACTTGCATATCGTTATCAGTATTATGATGAGTCGATCAGACAGATGTTAAAAGCTGCTGGCGCTGATATAAAGAAGCTTGAAGTTGTGAAAGGAAGCAGTTATCAGCTACAGAAAAATTATATTTCTGACTTGCTTAAGCTGGCGACTTTTGTTTCAGTTCACGATGCAAAAAAAGCAGCCTCGGATGTTGTTAAAAATGTTGAAGGTGAGCAGGCAAAACTTTCTGGATTGCTCTATCCGTTAATGCAGGCGCTTGATGAGGAATATCTGGAAGTTGATATGCAATATGGAGGGATTGACCAGAGGAAAATTTTTGTTTTTGCACGAGAGAATCTTCCAAAAATAGGCTATAAATCCCGTGTTGAGATTATGACTCCTTTGATACCTTCCTTGGTTGAGAGTGGAAAAATGTCTGCCAGTAATGAGGCTTCAAAAATAGATTTGCTGGACAGCGATGATGAAATCAAGAATAAAATCAATCGGGCGTACTGCATGGAGGGAGACCCGCACAATGGCGTTATGGCTTTTTTGAAATTTGTGATTATGAATATTTTAGAAAATAAAAAAAATAAATTTGTGGTGAAAAGAGATAAAAAATTTGGCGGCGATGTTAGTTATAAAAGTTATATTGAAATTGAAAAAGATTTCGTATCAAAAAAATTACATCCGATGGATTTGAAACAGGCGGTTAGCGAGGAAATAATCACCTTATTGAAAAAGATCGACAAGAAAAAATTGGAGAAGTTGGCGGAGAAGGCGTATGAGGAATGATCACTCGGTAAAAAACTCGACGACATCTTTATCTTTGACGTGATGTTTTAAGCCGATTTGCTGGCCGGGAAATTTGCTTGAGGGCCCCCAGATTTTAGCATACTTAACTTTTTTGGAATAGCCGTGAAGAATTTTTTCAGCGACATCTTCCAGTGTCGCATTTGGCTGCAGAATGACTGGAAGATTATCTTTTGTTTTTTCCTTGCCCGGATGTTTTGTGTATACTCGCAGCACGTCGAAAGAATTGAGAATCTTTTCTTTCAATAAATCCAATCCCTCTTTTGTTGCTGCAGATACAAGCACGAAATTATAGCGTTTTGATTTGAGCGTTTCCATTATTTTTCTTTTTGTTTCTTCATCAAATAAATCTATCTTGTTAAAGACAATGATTCTTCGTTGGTTTTCTTTTTTCGGCAAGAGATCGAGAATTGTTTTTATTTCCTGCATTTTCTCAACGATTATTAATAGCGTGTCTGCATTGTTGACAATCCCCCTGTCAAAATGTTCTGATGCGATGGGTGGCAGATCAATGATCTGGATGTTGCATCCCTGATAGCTGCAAATTCCAATTTCTGGCTCCTGAGTTGTAAACCCGTAGCTTGCAATTTTTGGATGAGCGTTTGTTAATATTTTTAATAAAGAAGATTTTCCCGCATTTGTCAGTCCGACCAGTACTGCCTGCATATCTTCTTTTTTTATTCCTTTTTTCCCTTTTTTCGCCTTTGATTTCTTTTCAAACTGCTGCTTTAATTTTTTATAACGCGTCCTTAAATTTGCACGCAGCGTCTCTGCGCCCTTGTGTGTCGGCATTGTTTTTAACATCTTTTCCAAGGCAAGAATTCTGTCTTCGTCTGTCTGCGCTTTTTGATATTCTAATTCTGCCTGCACATACTCGTAATTTGCGTTGATTGGCATAGGTTTTGAGTAAGGATAATTATAAAAATCTTGTTTTTATTTCATTTTCATGGAAGAATACACTTTTGGAGTATATCATCGACCTAGAAGCCAGGTTATTCATAGGGTTAGAATTGATTGGGGGTTAGGTAGGATTTTGCTATCATGCCAGTACGAGTTGATTGATTTTTCCAGTAAACACGTTTATGAAAATCTTAGATTCAACGAGCGATCTCTCAGAAAATTTAAATCGATAGATAAGGGTGTCTATGCACTTTGTTTTCATTGTATGGATCGACAACCTTCTTGGGAGCGAGCTCATGAATAATTTATCTCTAAACCATTTATTTAATCAGCCTGCAGACATTGTGGCGCAAGAACTTTTGGGTAGTGTTATTGTCCGAAAGATAAACGGAAAAGAAAGAAGGGCTGTTATCGTCGAGACTGAGGCTTATTTTGATGAGACTGATCCTGCTTCGCGTGCCTGTTTTAATGGTGATTTGCGTGCGACCATGTGTATGGGGGCGGGGACACTCTTAGTGTATGGTGTGCATAATAACTGGTTGGTGAATATTGTAACTGGAGAAAAAGGCAGGGCTGAGGCAGTCTTAATTCGGGCTGTTGAGCCATTGAATTTTAATGAGCGTTGCAATGGTCCAGGTTTACTTACTCGCGCTTTGAATATTGGAAAAAGATTTCATAAGCAGATCATCTTCGGAAACGAAGAATTATCTCTCGTACGTTTTCCTCAGAGAACATTTGAGATAACTAAGAGTTTTCGCATTGGAGTTCGTCGCGATTTACCAAAGAAATTGCGTTTTTACATTAAAGGGAATAGATGGGTGAGCAGATGAAAATCGGCATTTTATTTTCTGGAGGGAAGGATAGTATGTATGCTTGCTGGACTGCAAAAAAAATGGGACATGATATTGGTTGTCTTATCAGTATTTATTCTGAAAATGAAGACAGTTTTATGTTTCATACTCCATCGATACAACAAGTTGAAAAGCAGGCTGAAGTTATGAATATTCCCCTATTAACTAGAAAAACACGCGGAGAAAAGGAAACTGAATTGGATGATCTAGAAAAAATAATCCGAGAAGCTATACAAAAATACCGTATTGAGGGTATTGTTACCGGGGCCATTAAAAGTGTGTATCAAGCGTCTCGTGTTCAAAAAATCTGTAATGCATTCGGCATTGAATGCTTTAATCCCCTATGGCAGAAAAATCAGGGAGAACATCTGCAGGATCTTATAAAAAATAAATTTGAAGTTGTCATTACTGGTGTTGCCGCATTCCCCTTTGATAAAAAATTTTTGGGGAGGAAGATTGACAGCACATTCATTTCTGAAATGAAATCACTTGAGAAAAAATACGGTGTTAATCCTGCTGGAGAGGGGGGAGAATTTGAAAGTTTTGTTTTAGATTGCCCGTTATTTTTACGACGACTGAAAGTTATTTCTTATCGGGATTTTGGCGAGAGGCATTCGTGGCGACGGGAGGTTGAAGTTAGATGAAGGCTATTCTCATTATCGATATCTGCAAAGAGCGGCTTCACTATTATGAATTTGTGAAACCCGTTGAGAACATTGTTAAGAATGCGCGAAAAAAATATGTTGTGAGACCTTATAAAAAATTGAAGAAAAAAGACTTGGATAATTCGGAGAAAATAATCATCTGCGGAACGAGTTTACATGATAATGAATTTGTCAAGGATATTGAAAAATTTTCGTGGCTCTTTACTTTCAATAAACCTGTTTTTGGAATTTGTGGAGGAATGCAGATTCTTGGGTTAGTCTATGGAGGAAAGCTGAAAAAGAAAACTGAAATTGGATTTTATAAGGAGAAATTTACTAAAAGCTTTCTTGGTTTAGCAGGAGAGGCAGAAGTGTATCATCTGCATAATTATCATGTGGTTTTTCCTTCGGTGTTTGATGTTTTCTCTGTTTCTAAAAGCGGGGTTATGCAGGCTGTACAACATCAAAAGAATGAATTGTATGGAGTATTATTTCATCCTGAAGTGAGGAACAAACAGATGATTGAAAATTTTATCAGATAAACGTTTATTAAGAACTGCCGCCTTTATATAAAAAAGATTTGGAGATGAAACAACCTGAATTTTATCGCAGGAAATTAGATAATGGGCTGACCGTACTATTTGAAAGACGAAATATTCCTGTTGTTGCTGTTGCGAGTAGTGTTCGATTTGGCGCGCAATATGAATCAGCTTCTTTGAAAGGGATAAGTCATTTTATTGAACATCTTGTGTTCAAGGGAACCAAAAAAAGAAGTGTGGAGCAAATCCCGAAGGAAATAGAAGGAGTTGGCGGAGTTATCAATGCATTTACCGGAGAGGATGTAACGTGTTATTGGAATAAACTGCCGAGCAAACATTTTGCATTAGGTGCTGATGTTGGTCGAGATCTCATTTTGAATCCTTTGTTTGAAAAGGATGCTTTAGAGCGAGAGCGGAAAGTCATCCTTGAGGAAATCAAAATGTATAAGGATAACCCGACGTCACATGTATTTGAAAAAATAAAAGAATTGTTATATAAAAAACCATTTAATATGTCTATTGCCGGAACACTATCGACCGTTTCCCGGCTGTCCCGTGAGAAAGTTATTGCGCTCCATGGTTCAGTATACGCGTCGAATAATCTCATCTTTAGCGTCGTGGGAGATGTAGCGTGGGATGATGTGTTAGTGGAGGCAAAAAAATTTCCCGAAACCACAAAAAAAATTATTGCAGTGTCTGCTGTTAAAAAACAAGGGAGTATCATTGAAAAAAGAAAAGGCATTGATCAGGCGCACGAAGTCATTGGATTTCATATGCCTCTTCTTACGGAAAAAAACAGATATGCCGCGGAAATATTTGATAGCATATTAGGGGGAGGTATGAGCAGTAGATTATTTCAGGAAATCAGAGAGAAACGGGGACTTGCGTATGCAATCAAAAGCAATCTTGAACAATCAAAGGATTACGCGTATGGGATGATCTATGCAGGAACTGTCAAGGAAAAAATTACCGAAGTGAAGTCTCTTGTTTTAAAAGAAATAAAAAAAATGAATGCCCTGCAACAAGCTGATTTAAGCGAAGCAAAAGAACGCCTTATTGGACTGAAAGAAATCAGCAAAGAGAAATGTGATTCCACGATGATGGACTTATTGCAAGAGGAAATCGGCGGCAATGCAGAACATTATTATTCCTATGAAGAAAATATCAATAAAGTTAATTTAAAAACTGTTCGAAAACTGAGTAACCTTCGCGGTTATAGTTTTGCTGCATTAGTTCCTCACCAATAATTATTGGAATGCTTTGATTAAAGCCCAAATACCGCATAACCCTACAATCCAGTAGACTACGTTTGCTACCATCGGCATTGAACCAACAAGCATATCCACAAGGTTCCAATCAAATGAGGCTAATCCCCAATTTATTGCACCAATTGCTGCAATCACTAAAGCAGTTCTATCATACCAAGCCATTTTGTGACCTCCTTTCGTGATTTAATAAGGAAAAATCTATTTAAATATGTTTTTGTTTTTATACGATGGAAATTGTGCGCGTACGGTTCATTGATAAAGAAAATACGGGCTGTGAGAAAGCACCTATCGCAATTCTTGAACGCTTTAAGAATATTTCGTGCAAGGAAAACGGTAGCGGCATCGTTAAAGACATGCTGCGGTTTGAAGAGATACATGTTAATCTTGCAGATGCTGCAGAAGCAGATTATCTGATTTTCGAAAATGGAAAAGAAACGTTTGAGCGGAACTTTAAATCTTTTTTTATCGGCGGAGATACCAGTGTCCTTTATCCACTCTTGCGTGCATTTACAAAAACGGAAAAAAATCCTTTGACGATTGTATTTGATGCGCATGCAGGATGCGGCAGTTCACCCCATCTTGACAAAATTTGGCTTAGTCAATTGGCTGAAGAACGTCAGAATATTGTTCTTGTCGGAACGCGAGCGTATGCACCTGACGAAAAATCTTTTTTAAAAGATAAGCATATTCTCTCTATAGATCGGGGCTTGCTCGGAGAAGATTGCGAAGGCATCTGTGATCTTCTTATGGAGCGAGCGCATGCAGCTTCGGGGTTTTTTGTCTGCATTGACCTGGATGTTGTTGACCCTTCCGGTGCACCTGGTGTTACGCATATTGAGCCAGGTGGCATCAGCAGTAGTGAACTTATTTATTTTGTTAAGCGACTTTCTTTATTAAAAAATTTTAAAGGTGCTGCCATTCTTGGTGCTAATCCTGACAAAGATGTGAATGGCATGACTGTTGCGCTGGGTGCACGACTGTTAGCTGAGATGGTGTGAGATGAAATTAACCCGTTGCTTTGTTGCCACTCAATTATCACCTGCCGCGATTGCTGAAATCAAACGCATCCAAGAGGGCCTCATGGACCGGTTTCATTTCGACGGAAAACTCACTGAACCGGAACAATTGCATCTCACTCTGAAATTTTTGGGAGAGATTGATGAGCCTACTTTACAGACTGTCAGAAAACAATTATTTGCTATTCATTTCGAACCCCTTTCTGTTGCTTTAATCAGCGTCGGTGTTTTTTCCTCACACACCCCGCGTATTGTCTGGATTGCACTCGATGGGGCTGATGGGCTGCAACATGCGGTTGATAAAAGTCTTGAGCATTTATTTTCTATAGAAAAACAGTTTATGGGACATATTACTATTGCGCGTTTGAAACATCTTGAAGAAAAAAAAGAATTTCTGCGTTATCTGAACCAACTGCACTGCTCAACACGTTTCACTATCGATAGGTTTTTTCTGAATAAGTCTATTCTTACTCCTTCTGGGACAATTTATGAAACAATTGAGGAATATGTCGCCAGAATTACCTTTTAATCTTTGTGGCTGAGAATATCTTTAAATTCCTTTGCCTGGTTTTTCAAGACTTGGATGAGATTCTCTTCTGATGCATTGAACACGTTTTGGAGCGTGGAAAATTTTTCGAGAAGTTTTTGCGCTTTTTTTGGGCCAATGTTTGGAAATGATTCGAGAATATATTTTTTCTGTTCCTGAACTGTTTTTGGAATTCTTGCATGCAGTGAGAGCGGAGACTTCTTTTTCACTTGCTGTTTTGCTAATGTAATAAGATATTTCGCCGTATCCTCGTGATCCACTGAAAAAATAATTGGTATACTATAATTGTTCATTACAGAAATAAGCAGCCCTCTCACTGCCTTTGCCATACCATCATTTTCTTTGTATATCTCTTTGAGACTTCCCTCGACTATCAGAAATTGTTTTTTGTATTCTTTTATCTGAATCAACTGATCTCTCAGTCGTTTACTGATCATTGAAGAGATTAAATCAGAAACTGTTTTTCGTTCTATGGCCGCCTCTCCGATTATATAATCTGCGATTTTTAATGATCTCATTTCCAGGGTTATCTCTGAGGAGGACTTTAATTCTGATAATACCAGAGAGTTTTTTTCATGAATATCTGCGATTATGATGGGAACTTTTTCAGGCTTTTGTTTTCTTTTCAATTTTTTGAAAATGTCGTGAAGCATGTTACAACAATTTTTGCTGTCCTTCTTTGTTTTCTTTTATGAAGAACTTTCCTTCATCCATGTCTTTTTTAATGTCGTCTATTGTCTTGTACATTTTTTTCTCCCTGCTTTTTGAAGCATAATAAAATATTTCATCTAAAGTGTCGGCAGTCATCAAAATAATAAGCTCTCCCTTCATCAATCGCGCTGTTCTTCCTGCTCGCTGAATTTTTCTTATCGCGCTTGGAATTGGTTCATAAAATATCACTGTGTTGACCTCTGGAATGTCAAGCCCTTCTTCTGCGATTGACGTTGCGCATATCACATTGATGTCTCCCTGTTTAAATTCATCCATGATCTCTCGCTGTTCTTTTTGGCTTAATCCTGAATCTGCTTTTTTAGCCTGCCCCACAAATACTTTTGAGCGAATGCCGGCAATTTCGTTTAGTTCAGCATTGATTTTAACGACGGTGTCACGGTATTGAGAAAAAATAATCGTTTTATTCTTTGCATCTTCTTGTATAGCCGTTTCAATCAGGTGTTTTAACTCTAATAATTTTGGATGTTCTAGCTTTTTTGACATGAGATTACTAATCCGTATGTACGCCTCGTTGAACTCAGGATGCTTCACAATTTGCTGCACTGCCTTTGACTTATTTTGTGCTGACTGCTCAAATAAGGATCTGAGGTATTTATGCGCGCTGTATATTGTCTGCGTTTCAAGCAGCTCAATTAGATGAGAAAGCTTTATTGCCTGTGCGCATGCACTTATTCCCAACAGCGCATTAAAATTTTTGTTTCCCTTATTTATCTGCGCTATCATTCTTGTCTGAAGCCTGAGAAGATTTGTTTTTGTCGGCGGATCAAATAGTAACTTCCGGTTTTTTAATTCTTCAATCTTTTTCTGATACATCTTTTTTATGATGGCTGTTATTTCTTTGAACTCGACTGGAAATTCTATCCTTATTATTTTGAAGTCGAGTTCTTTTATGTACGGTTTTACGTCCTCGCTTTCGCGTGTACGGATTTCAATAGTTTCTATACCGAGATTTCTTGCGATTTGTTCTATTGTTTTTCTGTCAGTGCCTGGAGAGGCAGTAAGCCCTAGTACTTTGCGGTTTTTCGCCTGCTGTTTGTACTGCGCTGCAATAAAGTTGTAGGCATAATTTTTTAAACAGCGATGAGATTCATCAATGATCAACAGCGTTACTTCACTCAGGTCATATATGTTATTCTTTAGATCATTTTGTATACATTGCGGAGTTGAAAAAATAATGTCTGCTGTTTCCCATACCTCTTTTCTTTTTTCTCCTTTCGTTTTTCCGGTGAATAATGCAAGTTCAGCGAATAGCTCTGGAAGATGTTTTTTAAAATATGCAAGATGCTGCTCTGCTAGTGGTCTTGTGGGAGCAAGGAACACTGTTTTTGTCGCCGGGTATTTTTTTTGTATGTGTACTGACAGCATCAATGCAATCAGTGTTTTTCCTATTCCTGTCGGGAGCACTACCAGGCAATTCTTCTCTCTGCAGCTCTCAAAAATCTTTTGTTGATATTCCCGCGGCTGAATGTTAAGAATGTCCATGCAATAAGAATTGACGGGAGTATTAATTTGTTATCATTACATAAAAATCATCATTGAGAACAGCAAGTATAGAATGGCGAGACAACACCAGTTAAAGAATGAACCGAAAAATAATTTTGCGCCGTCAAGTGTACTGACCGGAAGCAGGTTCCATGCGCCATACATGACGGAAAATTTTGCTAGGTTATAAAAAAAATCTATGTCAGAAAATTTATACATCACAAATCCTATCACAAAAATTCCTGCAAGTACGTACAATCCTGCTGCTACAGCGTATGCTGGATCTACTTCATGAACAAACTCTTTTCTGAATGCTCTTTTGTATCCGCTTGCTTTGAGCAATCGTATATGGGGAATGTTCTCGACGTTAAACTGCAAAAAGACCATTGGCTTGATATATCCGAGCGAGAAGAATGCCAGAAAAAAAGGCAAGACTAATCCTATCGGGAATGGTTTCTTTAAGTGAGATCTTTTATAAATTCCGTAACGAGAGAACTCCCAAAATTTATGCTCTACCTTGATCGCTCTTCTTCTGCCTGCTATCTTTTTTGCTACAACGGTTGAGAATATTATAACCGAAAAAATTATTAACGAATAGAAAATGAGCAGTGGATCGTCAGGTATTTGCGGGAAAAAACTGATAAAAGAGGCAATAATTATTACGACAATGATTGATACTATTTCTTTTTTTGAAAATCCATAGTCACCATACTGAAAATCTTCAACTACTCTTTCACCCCCTCTTTTTAATGGTTCATAGCGCTCACGCATACTCTTCCTATGTCCATTATTTATATAAAGGTATTTAATTTTGAAATTATTTTTTCTGGGAAAATCACTTTCGAGTATAGAGTGTTTTGAAAAACCTAAAATTCCAAACTCTCTAAGAAGGACTTTGATAAGATTTCCTTCGGAAATTAGGGTTATTCAAAGTCCTCTATAGAAAATTTCTCATTTTCTAATCTGAAAAAATCCTTTCCTTTCAACAAGATTTTTCCATCACAAAAATATTTTCTAGATATTTTTGTTCTTTAAAGTTCTCTTTTAACATGAACTTTAAATCATAGAAAAGTATTTAAAGAACACTGGAGTTTTTAGGATATGCTGAAAATAAAAAAAGTAAGTGAAGTTATCGGGAAAAAAGTGTTCACTGACAATGGCGATTTCTTTGGAGAAGTAGAAGAGGGAAATTTATTAGAAAATAAAGTTGAGAGCTGGAGAATACGTGTTTCAGGTTCTATGGGGAGTTTTTTGGGAGGCGCAAAAGGCGTCATTATTCCTCATCAATTTGTACGGGCAATCGGAGATGTTGTATTAATCAGCAGATCAAGTTTACCATTAGAGGAAGGCGAAGACACTGTTGGTGAAACTGTTGATCTGAGTCAGGGAAAAGACGCTAGTGTTTCGATGTAATTTTTCTTTAGAATTATTCCAGTAGAGTGAAGAAAGTTTTATAAGCATTTAATAATTATTAATTGAGAGGTGTTAATGGCAGAAATGAAAATCAAAGATTCTCCATTTATATCTTCTTAAGGTTAAAAAACAAATATGGTAGAAACATTTTTATTATCCCCGTTCATGGTTGACTACACGTTACCTTTTATCTTAGTTTTTGCTTTGATGTTTGCAATTTTGCAGAAAACAAAATTATTAGGGGATGAGGCGAAACGCGTGAATGCGATGATTGCGTTAGTGATTGGCTTAATGCTTGTTGCATTTCCTCCTGCACGAACGCTCGTTGTCTTGCTCATGCCCTTTTTGGCAGTGTTTGCTGTTCTTCTATTAGTGTTCATGCTCTTGTATGGGTTTATCGTTGGAAAAAAAGAAGGAGATGTTTTAGGAAGGCCGTGGAAAATTGCATTCGGCGGAATATTAGCATTATCGCTCGTTAGTTATCTATTAATGGTCAGCGGTTATTGGGATATTGTGTGGAGTTTGTTTTTTGCTGGCGGAAGAAATCAACTGCTGATGACTGTCATCATGATTGCAGCTATTGTTGGTGTTATCGCTGCAGTGATATGGGGAGATAAGAAATAAATTTTATTTAGAAATTTTTCAAATCGAAATATATATAAACAACTCTTTTCTTTTTAGCATACTAAAGAGGTTTACACATGCCACCTGCATATAATATTTATGGGTTTTCAATCGGAGATTTACTAAACAGTTGGGCAGACATGGGCGTGTTTGCATACCTCTTACCCTTTTTGATGATTTTTGCATTGGTATATGGACTTTTAACAAAATTAAAATTACTGGGAGAAAACAGAGGAGTGAATGCAACAATTTCTCTTGCTTTTGGACTGTTAGCGTTACAGTTTGATTATGTCTCTGGGTTTTATGCAAGTATTTTTCCGTATGCAGGTATGGGTTTAGCTGTTTTATTGGTGGCACTTATTTTGTTAGGTTTAGGAAATGAGAATTGGAGTAAGAATTGGTTGTGGGGGGTTGTTGGAGGAATTATTTTTGTCATTGTATTAATGACGTCGGTGTCTGATTTGTTTTGGCTTGGAGGGGCTGCGAGCGGACTTGCAAATGCTGCTCCTGCATTATTAGCGATTGTTATTATTGTAGGAATAATGGTTTGGGTTATCCGCAGTCACTAATTTTTATGGCAATCGATATTTCAGGAATATTTTTGTTTATGCCCATCTTTAGTTTTTTATTTGTTTTTTTTATTGTGTACGCACTGCTTGCAAGCACCAAAGTGTTAGGAGATAATAACATCATTAATGTGCCGGTGAGTTTAATCATGGCCATTATTTTCATGAGTTTTTCTTCACTTGATTTGTATATTCAGACGATCATCCCGTGGTTTATTGTCCTTGCAGTGTGCGTGTTCATGATACTTGTGATCGCTGGGTTTTCGACGGGAAAACTTGAGGAGATTATGAGCAAACGATTTTTCGGGTGGGTTGTCGTGCTTGTGCTGTTGTCCATTTTTTTAATTGCTGCAATTAAAGTTTTTAATCCTGTATTTCATCCTGACTTGATTATAACTTCGGGAGAAGGAACAAGCTTAATTGATCAATTTCGATATTCTTCTGACGGTCGAGTGTTTGGGACTCTGCTTTTAGTTATTGCAGCTGCTGCAGTCTCGTGGGTTTTGGTTAAGAAATAATTTTACTCTTTTTATACAAGAACAATCTTATCTTACATAGTCTTCGAAGTTATCTTTCTTTTGATTTGTTGATCTTTCGGGAGATTCATTTTTTTCCTGAGCAATCTCTTTTTCTTGTATTTTATTTTTTTTATCAGTCTGTTCGTTATCTCTCCTATTCATTATCGGGTTAATCATCTTGGAAAAAGAATTTTGCGTCGCCTTTAATTCATTTGCTATTGTTTCAACATGTTCACCGTAGCTCCCCATTTTTCGTATTAATGCCATCTGCAATTCATTTAATGTATTCTCTAATTTTTGGAGATTATTCTCGATTTCATTTATTTTTTCCGTCATATTCTTCCTAAACTTTGTTGCTAATGATAACTCTTTTTTCATGTCTTTCATTTTCTCGTCGATAATCTGCGTGGCGAGATCACCGATTGTTTCGTAATCAATTGATTGCGGAGACTGATACTCCGGATACTGTACAGGCATTGGTTGCTGGTATTGCTCCTGTTCCTGTTGTGGATATTGTTGCGGGTTATATTCGGGATATTGCTGCTCCTGAGCTGGTTCGGATGGTGGCATTTGTGCTTGCGATTCAATTGAAGGCTGGAGCTCTCCCGGTTCAAATTGCTGAGGAATATCCTGTTGCGGAGAGACTTGATTTGTTCTTATCAATTCTGATTTGATTTCTGATTGTGAGAGTGCTTCATTAATCTCTTTTGGAGAATATCCCTGCTCTTTAAGCGACTGGATAATCTGAGCTGTCGGTGTGCCGTTTCCTTTCATCTGCGAAATAATCTCTAATACTGCCATCTTATTTTTTGTTCTGCTTTAATTTATCGTTGATCATTTTTTCCACATCTTTTATTCTCGCAAGCTGTAGTGGTTGAAACATATCGTATTGCCTCTGGAGAATGGTGAGCTCGGTTTTGCGTGCCATACTGTTCAGTTCATTCATAATGCGCTGCAGTGTTTGTTTTACCATTTTTATTTCATATTCCATTTCATTTATTTTTTTATTAATAGAGCGATCTTCATTTTCCTGATCTTCTTTGAGAGAAATAAAATTTTCTCCAATGAGCATCGTGCGATCCCGTAGCAGTCGCTGTTTTTCTTCCACCTCATTCAGTCGTGTTGCAAATTCAGAGAGCAATGAGCTTATAGAATCTTGATATTGTGTTTGTTCTACCATCTTTTTATAATGTGTTATTTGGGGTTTAAATTTGTTGTGATTGATGATCTTAAAAGACATAATTTATTTAAATGAATAATCTCTTATTCTTGTATGTTGATTGTTCAAAGTGCTATTGATAGTGAGCTGCGCACGTTTCTAGAAACAGACTTATCGGCGCGTTTTCGTTTTGAAGAGGGGAGAGATTTAGATGTAGCTATCAAAGAAATTCTTAGCAATAGAGATATTTTCAGCTTTTTGACGATTCATCTTCCTGAAAGACATGGCTTGCGGCTGGGGAATGTTGGATATTATGATGGCGAACGAGTTTATCATAATTATGGATTGACTATTGGAAGGGAAGTTCCTCGTAAAACTGTCCTTTATAGCTGTGAGAGTCTTGGAATTGAATGTTATTATGACGACCGGGCAAAACAAACAATGCAATTTTCCGATCATTTACCTCGCTTAGACTTTACTTATGTAAATGGCTATCCTTCTCCGATGGAGTTTTGTACAAAAATAAAAAAGTCTTTTATAGATTTTCAACGATATCTTATTAATTTTGATCTTTAAAAATTATGTTTTTTTGCTTAGCGCAACTTTTAATAATAACTCTTGTTTTGTAAAGAAGGAGAAAGAGATGCTATTCAAACCCGGGACGAAACTATATTCGTATGAAGTCATCAAAGAAGAGGGTAGCAAGACGTTATACGTGAATTATTTGGGAGCGAGCTTTGTGCCTAACCTTGCCGATGCAAGTGATGTTATGACAAGGACGATTGATCTTTTGATAGAAGCAACCGGCGTTTCCCGGATTGTGTTTGTACAGCAACGAAACTATAGCTATAATACTGAGCAGACATTTATGCTACAAGAAATAGCAAATCTCCATGTTTTTCTCACCAAACAAGAAAAAATTCTTTATCCATCGAAATTATCGATTTTGAATACTGATAGGGTCGGCAAGCGATATAATGATGTTGCTTATTTGTTAGTACGGTTAAAAAGCGATCCGATCGCATGCTTTGTTGAACTGAAAAAAATTATTGCACAGGAACGAAATGAACTTGAAAAAGTATCGGATACCATGAAAATAGACCAGCTCAGTTATGTAACGTTGTTGGAAAAGTTTGAACATTTATTAGAAAATACCGAGCTTATAAAAAAATCAAAAAAATATCTTGAAGACGGTTATCAGCGTGCGATTTATCATAATTTTTTCAGGCCTGAAATTATTCCTAACTTTACATTTACACGATTAGTTGCAAGCATACCTGCGGATGCCCGCATCATTGACCAGTACGAGATCGGGGAGTCATTTGACCGCTCTGTTGTTACTATCCTGAAGCGGGAGAGCGATGCAAAATATATGTATCATCTTATGCCTCCGGAGTATTCTCTGGAAGAAGAGATGCAAAACTTGATTAATTTGGCTAGAAATGTGCTTATTGAGCATCAGCCGAAAGCAGAAGAATTTACTGATCCTGAGAAAACACGACAAGTTTTTTTTAATGTTTCACGGGATCTGTTGCGTGATCTGGCAGAAAGCAAGAAAATCAATCTTGAGTATAAGGATCTGAATGTGATGGCAAAAATTTTAGTACGACATACGATCGGTTTTGGACTTGTTGAAGTGTTGTTAGAAGACCGAAATATTCAGGATGTGGTTTTGAATGCGCCTATATCTTCAAATAATATTTTTTTACGGCATCAGACGTATGATGAATGCATTACTAATATTATCCCTTCACGGGAAGATGCTGATTCATGGGCTGCAAAATTCAGGATGATTTCTGGAAGACCTCTTGACGAGGCGAATCCTATTCTGGATACTGATCTAAGCTTGGGGAATATCAGATCACGAGTAGCAGTCATTCAGCAGCCGCTGTCACCTCAGGGATTGGCATATGCAATTCGAAGACATCGGGAAAGCCCGTGGACCTTGCCTTTATTTGTCAAAAATAAAATGTTAAACAGTTTTGCTGCAGGTCTCTTAAGCTTTTTGATTGATGGTTCACGAACCCTTCTTGTTGCTGGTACTCGATCAAGTGGTAAAACAAGCTTGCTTGGAGCATTGCTTTTAGAGATCATGCCGAAATATAGAATCATTGTATTAGAAGATACCGCGGAACTTCCGGTCGATGCGATACGAAAGCTGCATTATGACATTTTGAGAATGAAAGTGAGAAGTGCTCTCGTGAAAGAAAGTGCTGAAGTCGGTGCTGATGAAGGAATACGAACCTCCTTGCGATTGGGAGATAGCAGCTTAATTGTAGGAGAAGTGAGATCAATGGAAGCACGTGCGTTATATGAAGCAATGAGAGTTGGGGCGTTGGCAAATGTTGTTGCAGGTACTATTCATGGTGCTTCACCGTATGGTGTCTTTGATAGAGTTGTCAATGATCTAGGCGTTCCTACCACCAGTTTTAAGGCAACTGACTGTATCATTGTCGCAAATCCGGTGCGCACTCCTGATGGATTGAGCGCAGTGAAGCGGGTTATCCAAGTTACTGAGATCAGAAAACACTGGACGCGTGATCCGGAAGAAGAAGGGGGATTTGTTGACTTATTAAAATATAATGTTGAAAAAGACGAATTAGAAGCAACTGACGAATTAATTAATGGAGATTCTGAAATGATTAAGGCCATTGCAGCAGGTGTGAAGGGATGGGCTGGGAATTGGGACGCAGTGTATGATAATATCTTATTACGCGCAAAAATAAAACAGGAAGTTGTGGATTTAAGCGAAAAATTCAAGCGACCGGAGATACTCGAGGCAGATTTTAATTCATTAAGCAATAATATGTTTCATCAGTTTTCCAAGGATGTCCAGGATGAGTTTGGTTTGCCGCTCAGTGATAAGGTATTTCCGTTATGGAAAACATGGGCATTGCGGGAATTGAAATCGAGATATCAATAGTAACATCGCTTTTCTGGACGTTAATTTATTCTCTGGAAAAATGAAATTTACAGCAATGTATTTAAAGCTGTTTTCACTATTTTTTTTGTTACACCACACGCAAATGGTTTTCAAGAGGTACATTAAGAGAGGTGGAAAGCTGTTTGGACCTTATTATTATGAGTCCTATCGAGATGAGAAAGGAGTTGTCCGAAAGAAATATATCGGCACCGATCTTCCAGTAAGAAGGACTGCGCCTCGAAACGTGTACCTTTTTATTTTGTTCGGTATTTTATTATGCACTTTCTTATTCTTTTTTTTTAGTAATAAAGGTGGTGTAACTCTATTTCATATTTCTCTCTCAAAAATTTCCGGATATGTTGTCAGCTCTTTGGCAGAGGAGACTGTTGTTGAACAGTTTGATAACGTTATTGATTTGGAAATTATAGAGCCACTTACTCTTAATGGGGAGGCAGTAGGCACTAACAAAAATGAGCGTATGGATTTTGATGTGGAGGGAGGATTACGACTCTATTTTAATGTACTTGATTATGATACGTACGTTGATCAGATAGCAGAGAAGAGTTTAAAGCAAGCGGCGAATAAAACCAGTGAAGAGATTATTCCAGAAGAGAGTTTCTCTCAGGATGAATCTGAAGAAAACCTTCCTCCTGTTGAAGAAGAACCTGATGATACAATCGATGATGATATTGTAGTGCAACCAGTGCCTATCGAAGAAGATCGTGGACAAGAAGAAAATCTACAAGAAGGTAGTAAGGATAAAGATACGTCGGAAGACGAGCCTACCAGTAATTCTTCTGGCGAATCGAATCCGGAAGAATCTTCTCAGTCCGATTCTGTCTTAGAAACACAACCTGTTGAAGAGGAAGAGGCTGAAGTTGAAGAAGAACCTTCGAGGGAGGTAGTGCAATCATCTGACAATAAAGATGAACTTGCCCAAGAATCTCGGGGTGAAAATGAAATTGCTGCTGAGCCAGAAAGTAGTGCTCCCATAACCGGTAATTTCATGAGATTTTTTGGACTTGTGGGCAGAGTTATTGGAGTTGAAGAGGAAGAGGCAGCCGATGATTTAGCGGAAGATACAGGAGCGCTTGAAGAAAGTAATGAAGCGAAAAAAACTTTTGAAGAAATTTCTTTAGAAACGCTTCAGCAAACAATTGAAGAATTGAATAAAGAAGAACTTGATGTCATTGAGGAGAATTCTGTCGTAGAAATGGATGAAGATGAGTTTGTCATTGCTCTCAATGAGAGTGCTGCTCAGGAACATGATGTTGATTACAAATGGGCATATAATGTTGCATTAAAAGATTATCATTTTTTGGCGAGTATTACGGTTACCAGTGAAGAGGAGATGGGAATGTATGATGAGACTTCCTTGAAAATAGGGAATACCTTGTTAAGTTTTCAGGATTTAGTTGATGCGGGATATACTGTTAGATTTGAAAAGCCGCTTATTACCTCTGTAGGAAAGGAAGTTGAAAAAAAAGAAATAGAAATTATTGAGATAAATCAAACGGAAAAAAGTGCTGAAGATACGCCGACCGAAATAGAGGATGAAGAACTTTTGGAAATTCCGGTTGAGACGCCTGAAACTTCTGGTGAGAGTGTAGTGCAACCTGAAATTCCTCAGGAAAATCTTGCAGAAGAAAATGAAACTGAACAGGGTGTAGAGGAAAATGCATCTAATTCTTTGGGAACGCAGCCGGTTGAGGGTGATGCTGGTGAAGGTGAATTGGAGAATGATTCTGAAGAAGTTCCCGAAGAAACTTTAGATTCTGGTGAAAACGAAATTTCAGAAGCTGTAGTGCAACCAAGTGAATCTGTAGAAACTCCTGAAGAAAATATTCCTACAGAAATTACTAAAACGGAAACACAAGAATCTGAACCCGTGGAAAGTGATTCTTCTGTTGAAACTGGCGAGCTTGCTCCTATCACTGGAAATTTTGCGAGATTTTTTGGATTAGTTGGCAGGGCTATCGGAGTTGATGAACCCCTAGTTGAGGATGAATATTATGAACATACTATGGCAGTATATATTGAGCGAGATTTTTCAGAGGCGTATACATCAGACAAATTAGTTATCGGAAAAGACTTTGAAGATATTGATGGGAATGGCGAATTAAATGTCGGAGATATTATTATTTTAGATCCCTCACTCAAAATTATTCCCTTGAGCAATGCCATTCATTTAAATGAAGACAGAAATTTTATCAGGAATATTTACAATGAAACTAAAGACAGAGATGATGTGTGGGCTTTTGTTAACAATAGTCATTATGTCCGTGCCCACTTTCAGGAACCACTCGGAAAACATAATGATATCACGGTTTATGCGAGAATGCTTAATTATACGGAAGACAGTTCTTCCGCAACTATAGAAATCTATAAGGAGAATAGCGATGAGAATGTTGCACTTATAGAAAATATAACTACTGAAAATTTTTATTCTACTCTTTTGACTGGACTGAATGACAGCGAGAAATATGATACATTCTATCTGAAGATAGTTGGTAATGATTCTCTCTCAGGAATTGAATTTGATTATATTGTTGACCCGGTTACCACGCCTGCTCTTGAGTTTGTTTCTCCATCTCCGGCGAATGCGACAACGACTGCTAATTTTAGTGTCAGCTTTAACACCAGCATTGAAATTGGAAACCTCAGTGATGTTAAATGGAACTGGAATGGAACGAATTTTAGCTTGTATAATCAGAGCGTTGCTCTTCTGTTTAATTTTGATAATAGAAGCGTTTTTGGAGAAAATGACACCCGTATTGTTGATTTTTCTACTAACCAAAATAATGGCACTGCGTATCTTGGTGGAAGAGTTAATATCACAAACTGTAAATTTGGCAATTGTTTTACTTTTGACGGTAATAATGATTACATTAATGTCAGTGATAGTAATAGTTTAGATCTTACGACT
>JBDKJQ010000064.1:0-16394 GCA_039796495.1 archaeon
CGACAAATCCATCAGTACCGCAATCGGAATCTTCATCACAAGTTACCGGAACACAGGATCCTTGTGTACATATCTTTCCAGATTCACACATACCATTATTCTCATCGACTTGTCCATCACAATCATTATCCTTGCCATCACAGATCTCATTAGCACCAGGATATACTTTATTATCATTATCATTGCAATCAATTGTTTTCCCGTCATCATCATCATCGTCACCAGGACTGCAGGTATCATATCCATCATGATCATTGTCTACACAGTCTTTGATGCATTGTCCTGAAACACACATATTACCTGAGCCGCAGATGTTGCTTCCTTCGTCAGTCAGCCCATCACAATCATTATCTTTTCCGTCGCATATTTCAAGTGCGCCTGGATTAATAGAAGGATCGTTTTCATTACAGTCTTCATCTTTTCCGTCATCTGCTTCATCACCGATATCACATTCATCATAATTATCATTGTCCTGATCTCTGCAGATACACGCGCCATCGTTGCACGTGCCATCGCATTCTTTCACTAATTGTCGGACAACATCGTCAACACACTGAGCATCGAAGTGTCCTGCGTTCTTGCATTCAAACACTTGCGTATCTTGATACACATCATCTCCATAACAATAAGCTTCTCCAGAATCAGAGTCAGGGCAATCATTGTCTGAAGAACACGCAACACCGACAAACGAGATGCATTCCTTGAATAATTCTTTTGCATCATTAGTCCAGTATTTGGCCTCAATAATACCAAAGAAGCAGATATTTTTTTCAGCTTGTTCATTATTAAGCAATCGCGTTCCAGAACCAATATAACTAATGACATCTCCGAGTGATCCATCTCCAGTATAGGTTTCAGCAACTGTTTGAAGGTTAGTCGCTTTATTTTCAGTTGCTAAATAATAATAAGGGATTGAAACGCCATTATAGCGTGCCTGGGTGTATACTTCCATAATCTCGTTTCCTTTTTTGACTTGGAGTGGAGAAGTAGCGGCGAGTTTTGAAACACCATCAACATCAGTTAATCCAAACTCTTCACCAAAATAATAGTTTGATATAATAGTAGGAGTGTCATATATAGGGAGGTTATCAATATTTCTGAATCGCTCATCTCCAATGAAAATAAATTTGTAAGAAGAAAAATCGCTAGGAAGTTTTGTTTCATCAATTAACTCAACACTTAATCCAAGATCTTCAAATGTGTCAACAATGACTGTATCAACACTTGCTTTACTTTTGTAAATATAGGCAACATCATCAGCAGCAGAAATAAATCCAACCAAGAGTGTTATAATAAACAATGATGAAAATAAAAGTCCACTGTAAGACTTTGACTTTGAAAGACTCTGTAGGCTAGTCCTTTTTTTTTGTGCCGCTTTTTTCATGATGTATCCTAAAAGTTCACTGTATATAAACATGTCTCACCACTCGTAATAGATGAAAAGATAAATAAATATTTTATTTAAGAATATATGGTGTAGGAAAATTACACCACATCGTACCTAACTATTCACCGTCGGATAATAAAAGGAAATAAAGAAACACCAAGGAGAAAAAATAAAAGTAAAAAAAGAGAAAATAGGCGAGAAAATAAATTATTCTCAGAAAGAAAACTTTAATATAAGTGTAGTGCAACAAAAATAATAAAAAATAATTTACCCATGATGTAAAGCTCTCCGCTCAATGTTCTAAAAAGATTTACACTCAAAATATTTTTGAGTAACTAAAAGGTTTTACAATGATTTGTATTTAAAAAATATGCTGCCAGCTTGCAAAAATTTTTAGGTTTGCAATACCTTATTTTTTTAAAATAAAAAATTATTCCAGAATTAAAAAATTCATTAAAAATTAAACTGATCTAAGGGCTGCAAAAAGTATCTAAATAAATTAAAAATAAAACTCAAGAGCTGCAAGCATTAACACAACACTTCAACTCTTCGTGTCTTAGTGTTGTCAGAAAGATGCACATCACTCGGTATCTCTGCTTTGACAGTCAAGTCATACGTTCCGCGTGCAAAGCTTGCCGTGATTGTTTTTGAGCCGGTGGTTGTCGTTTGATTTGATTTAAGATCTTCTTTTGTTGCAGTCCAATTAAAAGTGGAAAGAGCACCCGTAAATGTAACATCCTCAGTAAAATCGCCGTTGTTAACAGTCCTAAAATCTACCTTGTATTTCTTATTGCAGGTTAATTTCGCAGTTTCATCAAGCAAATAGTTGCCTGTTTCATCGTCCTGGATGCGTATACCGTTGAGGCTGTTTGCATACGTCTCGTCGATTGCAACATCATGAGCAATATCTCCAAGCACATAACTGACACAGGTATCAAACAAATCTGCAGTGTCGCTAGTCCAGTATTTTCCTTCAGTTGCGCCAAAAAAACAGCGTCTACTGTTATTGCTGAATGCAACAACATCTCCCTCAATCCCGCGGGAACCAGCTAAAGCCTGCGTAGCACCAATATATGCATCTCCTTTAAACTTGTCAGGAATATAATAATAAGAAAGCGCAACTCCGCCCAATTTCTCAGAATCCTGCTCATATGTTTCAATTACATCATCACCATCAAGGGCCTTTAGCATGCCTTTAGCAGCAACCTTCACCAGGTTGCCACGTTCAATAATCCCAAAATGTTTCGCATGATAATGATTAGCGATAATCATCGGCATATCGTCGGGAATCTCTGAAAGACGCGTCATCCTTCCTTCACTTAAGAAAACAAACTGATAATCATCAAAATCAACTTCATTAAGATCATGATCCATCATCACGTTGACAGTAAGGCCAAGATCTTCCAATGTGTGAATAACGCTCTGGTCAAAATATTTGAATTTGGTGACATACAAAACATCCGCTCCATCAGTATCAACATCACTTTCACCATCAATAGCGATGTCTAGGTCAACTCCTCCGCCAACCATGGTTGCGAGAATGCTTGGCATTACAATTACCAACATCGCCGATAAAATAAATAATCCTTTCATTACCTTTTTTGATTGTCCACTTTTTTGCATCTTGCTCAGAAATAATTCTTCTATATAAATATGATGTACTACTTTTTTCAAATAAAAATTAAAAGTTAACAGACAACACTTACTTTTCTCATCGCTGTGTTATCACTCGGCGTAGCATCAGCGAAAGGAATCGTTGCTTCAATCATCAAATCATACTCACCAGGAGCAAAGCTTACCGTAATTGTTTTTGAGCCAGTAGTTGTCGTCTTGCCTGTTTCAAGGCCAGTTTTTTTTGCAGTCCAGCTGAATGTTGCAAGTGATCCTGAAAAATTAACATCTTCAATAAAATCTCCACTATTAATAGTTCTATAATCCACTTTATACTTTTGGTTGCAATGTAAGACGGAAGTCTCATCAAGTAAATACACATCAGCAGTTTCGTCATGGATGCGTATACCGTTGAGATTATTAGGATAGGCCATATCAATGCCAACATCATGAACTTGTTCATTGCCAGTCCCTCCGTCGTCTCCTCCATCATCACCATCGCCATCATCGCCGCTTCCGTTGTCATCATCATCGTCTCCATCAGAGCTTCCCATCACAAACTCTACACAGTCTTCAAACAGTTCCATAGACTGCACAAAATCGTCGGAGAAAGTCCAGAATTGAGGTTTATTGATACCAAAGAAACATTTATTCTTACTTCCTGAAATATAGCCAATAGGAACCCCAATTTCAGCATCTCGTCGGGTAGAGGTGGTTGCAATTGCTTCAACATCAGGATGTATATTTTTTCGTGGCAAAAATGAATAGGATAATGCAGGTCCGTCAAGATCATAGCCCGAGGAAGTGTATGCGCGTATAGTTCTTCCCTCGCTTTGTATTTTAAGTTCCGGATTTGAGGCAATCGATTTCACCACGCCATGATTCAAGAATCCAAACCATGCAGCATATTTGCCGTTGGTCAACACAATCGGCAGATTTTTGCTCATATGCATGAGGTGTGAAATAGTCCCGTCACCAATAAAAACAACTTTGTATCCAGAAAAAGAAGTTTCCATTATCTCATCGTTCTCAATGACATCAACACTTAATCCCATCTCCTCAAAAGCATGAAGAAAACCCTTATCAACTTTATTTTCGTTTTTAACAACATACGCAACATCAGAGACAGCAACGACAAATTGTATTAAGAAAACAATAGCAAGTACACCGCACATCTTTTTTGTAATTTGTAATACCATAGTGGAATATATATGTTGGAGTATATAAATTTGTGTTATCACTCCAATCTCATAAATGTATTAGACGGTGAAAGTCAATTCTTCACTTACGACATTTCCTGCGTCATCCTGTACTTTAATAGTAATCGTGTGAGTGCCGTGAGTAAACGTTCTTTTTTTATCGCACATGCCGTCCTTAAGCGTGGTGCATAAATTTTTTTCTTTCATGTTCTCAACAAAAGTAATCCGGTCAAAATTAATTTCCGTAACATCAAAAAAGAAATGAACTTTGGTATCATCAATGGTATAATCAAGTTCATTCAATACCGGCACAGTCGTATCAATAGTGACTTCCTCTCGTTTGCTGGTGTCAACTCTTCCGGCAATGTCTTCAACACTGAACCAGTATTCAATTTCCTGGCTATTATAGGAAGATACATCCGCAGTAGTCATACAGGTATAATCATCGCCGTCTGCATCGCAATCAGTAAGCGGAACGTTCTGCTGCTGGTTACCATAATACAGCGTGATGCTTGCAGGATTTTCTTCAGTAAATTCAATTTCAAATAATCCGTTAGAGAAATGGGAAGGCCTTATCTTTTTGATATGCGGTTCTTTGCTGTCAATAACAACACTCACTTCTTGTTCGACAATAGTGCTTCCTTCAATTGCTCTGAATTTCAATAGATGAGTGCCATCTTGCAGCGATAAGAATTTTTTCTTGCTCACACCATAATTATCGCAGTGTCTGCATAAAGTTCTTTCCTTGCCATTGTCTAGATATGTTATAGCGTCGGCAATTTTGTTTAAGGAAATATTAGCCTGAATTCTGCGTGATACATACAATGCATCAGTCGGAGAATACACGCTCATTGCAAGGGCAGTCGTTGAACTTTCAACAGTAAACTGCCAGGTTTTGGTTGAGTGTCTTCCTGCAATGTCATCTACTTCAATAAGTGCGGTATGCACGCCTTCAGATAAATCGGAAGGAGGAGTATACATAACATGTGCATCAAGCGCGTTCTTAGTAACAACCGGCGTTACAATAACATCATCAACTTTCATCACAACACTTAATTCATCAACACCTGAATTGCTTTGGTAAACTTCATCAATATCAGCAGCAATAAGCGGTTGAGCAATATTCACGATGCTGTTTTCAGCAGGAACAAGATTAGTAATAACTGGACTAGTAAGATCAACAGAGAACATGCGCGTGTTCATCATTTCTTCACCACATGAAAATTCACTCCACCAATTAAGTTCCAAAACCCCTGCTGCTTCTTTTGGTGGCGCATTCGGAATATCATCAAGGCCAAATAGTCCTGAATACAAAAGTACATCATCAGAATCCCATTCATAAAATCGATTCACAAGATCAGTAGTATCTCCAGACAAACTGAACAACGGCTCAGTCACATACCATGAATTTTCTCCATCAGGATTAACAGGAGCAACCGTCAGTTGCGTTGCACCATGTACATATAATGTTTGTGCATCATTATCAAAAACAATATCGTCTGAATCATTTGCATATGCTCTCCACAAAAGATTTCCCATCGTTAATGCTGAAGAATCAATCGTAATAGCGTATGTATTGTCAGTGCCGAGAACTTTTCCAGCAGTTTGATTAACATTCACTCCTCCTTGTACGGTATAAGAAATCCAAACATCATCAATATCAGTGCCGGTAACATCAACCCGTAATTCAATATCGCTATTTTGTATGGCACACAAAGGTTCAACTTCATTTGAGAACGTGATGTGATCATTATTACCTTCAAAGGTACATGCAATTTTCACAAAATCATTCATGTCAACACCAGTATCAACGCCATTCGGCATTCTCGCAAGACATTCATCAGAAACACCAGCAGAATTTCCATCATCAGCATTATCTGCAACATTTCCGTCGTTATGAGTGCCATAGGTCACTGAATCAACAACAGTGAGTGTAAGATCAGAAAGAATAATTTGTCCGTCGTTATTTTGAATTCCTGTCGGATTTTGAATAACAAGAAAACCACCAGCAGGAATAATTCCTGAAAGAATCTGGCTTTCAGGCGTTGTGTCAATCAATGATAATGTCCATCCTGTCACATTAACAGGAAGTGCGCCATCATTATATAATTCAATAAATTCATCATCGGTACCAGGTGCTCCTCCAGATTCATCCCAATCAGTCTGAGGATCAACAGCAAATTCATTAATAACAACATTCGCAGCTATAAAAGGTATAAGAGCGACGATAAGTAATAACGCAACCAGTTTTTTCATCAAGATGCATACTCTTCAAATTATTTAAAGATGATGTACCACTTCATTCAGACAAATGCATCACTATTTTTAATAGTGCATGCAACAATCCTGGTCACATTCCCATGCACGCAATGAGTTTTTGATAGCGGGAAAGAGAAAATACCGAGCGATCATTGATGACAACGTCAGCATCGCCATTGTGCATGGCGCGCTGGATAAGCGAGCAAATCTCCCCTTCTTCTGAAAAATATTTTGAATGAATTTGGATAAATACTCCAGCATCTTCAATCTTCTCTTCCCGCACATATCCATCAACAATTGCATAATGATCAAGGATGATCATCTCACCATTGTCATAACTATATATTTCAAACAACACCGATGCATCAGGAGGAAGTCCGCTCGCAAGTGACGCAAGACTTTCTTCAATATACATAGAGCCTCCAGCCCCATTCTCATCTCCATCAACAGAATCAACACTAACCCCCTCAATAGCATCAATGCCAATCACGCGCCCCGTAAATCGTCTCGCAAAAAACAAAAGGATAAGCAGAATAATGAGGATGATCACAACCCGCATAATAAATCGTCGTTCAACATTCACTCTTTTCATCATCTAATGAGCAAGAAAGATTATTTAAGGCTTTTTAATCAATAGAAAATTCTATACCTTCGATTAAGTTTTTGTTTCCCGCAGTGTCAACAACTTCGATATCAAGACGGTGATCACCACTCAAAAATCCTCTTGTTTTTTCACAAATCCCTTCCTGTAAGTTGGAGCAAAGCGTTTGCCATCGAGGAAAGAAAGAATTGCGGTCGATAAAATTAATCTCCTTAAAATTACTTTCACTGATATCAAAAAAGAAATGAACTTTTTTACCAGTAATAAAGTAGATAAAATTATTAACAACTGGTTCTGAAAAATCTACTTTTAATTTTTTCTTTGATGAAGTATCAGAATGATTCGCAATGTCAATTAATTCAAACCAGTACTCAATTTCTTGCTCATCAAACGCTCCTAAATCCGCAGAGACATCACACACTTTTCTTTTATAGAATTTACTTTGGCAACTGTCAAGATCAACCTCTTTATTCTGTAGAGACTGTTCATTTCCATAATACAGTACTAATTGTCTCGGATTTTCTTCTGAAAATTCTATTGAAAATGATCCATCACCAAACCCTTCTTTAGGGAGTGTTTTATGAATAATTGGTTTTTTGCTATCAACAAAAAATTCCACAATGCTTTCTACTTCTCCTGCCTCAAAAATTCCCAGCAGTCGAACCCTATGAAATCCGTCGTCAAAAGGCTTTATTTTTGGATTGTCATATCCATACTCAAAACAATCTCTGCAAAGTGTGACAAAAGAATCTCCGTTATCGGAATATTTTGCAATTCTAAAAATTGCATTATCGCTAAAAGAAATGTTTATGCGAATCATTCGTGAATCATAAATACCGGGAACCGGTGAGAAAACATCTATTTTTCCAGGAACCACATTTACACTCACTATTTGGTCAACAGTGAGTGCACTAACTCCAAGTATGAAGAATATTCCAACCAAGTACAATAATTTTTTATATGCGAAATTCTCTTGTGAAATCATCTTTCCCTCTTATTTTATAAATTAAAACTGATAGTGCGACAATAGCGCACAAAAATAATATGATAATAAAACTAATAGTAGTATAGCCTGTGCCAATAACATTTCCGGTTATTCCGGCATTGTTTTCTTCTGTATTTTCTTTTTCTTTGTTTAATTCTGTTTTTTCTTCAACAGTATTTTGAACCGTGGTCGGTGCATTTACTGCAGTGCTCGCAGTATCACCTGAACCTGTAACAGAGTTCTTATTTGCTAATTCTTGAGATTCAGTATTTTGTTGTGTTGTTGGTTCTACATTTAAAAATAACCAAGTACCCATTTCAACGACAGTATTTGAGGAACTCTCAGGAGTAAATATAATTGCTCCTTTATATTTACCAGCTTTTTGAGGAGTAAAACATAATTCTATATTTTTCTCTTTTTCAAAATCAACTTCACTAGGATAATCAAATAAAATATCATGAAAATTTGCGTCGACCTTAAAATTTCTAAGAGCTGTTTCAGTCTCATAACTTTCTGCCCACATATCTCTTATAATAACTTTTCCTGTATAGTCATCAGATGTCAATTGAATTAACTCACATTTTTCTTGATTTACCATAGTTTCTATTTCTAAATTTCCTTTGTTAGGGACAAGGCTAGCACTTACAAAAGTTAAGAAGATTATAATAGTTAAAAAAAATAAAAAAAATTTCATGTTATTATGGCTGTTCCATTATTGTATATGTTATCTTCCCACTAAACGACTCTGCTTTAGTGGCAGTCGGAATTGTAAGTCGAACTTTTAATATAACACTAGCCCCATTACTTATCAATATAGGACTTGGTGCAGTTATATCAGTAGCTGACTCAAATGTTGTCCCATCGGTACTAAACATAAGATTTGCATCGCTAAATACAGACCCCGTTGAATTAGATACAGATACGGCTTCTATTTGAAGGTCAGATTGACCTCCTGTAAAAGTTGTATCTAATGTTTTTATATCACCAGGTTCCATATTCCCAAACAGTAAAGGACTAGGGCTAATGCCTATACTAAAATCAGTTACAACATTTCCTTCACCCAGTTGCTCCTGGGGATCAGCAAAAACCCCCATAATACCGAGAATCATTGTCATTCCTAACAAAAATACTAAAAACTTTTTCATATCACCTCTTACCTCCTTTCATAATCTATTCTATGCTTAGCCGTCGGTTCTATATAAATCCGATTTACCACTTCACATGAACAAAGCGTCTTTCAAAAATACAATAATTTACCGGAAGGGTTTTATAAACTAAAAATCAGCCCCAAACCTAATATCAATCCAAAACATCAAACTCAATATTCTGCATCACAAAGTTTCCGGCATCATCCCTGACAATGATGTCAAGATCATGATGTCCGTCTTTGAATGAGACTGTCTTAGTGCACAATCCATTCTTTAATGACGAGCATATTCGTTTTTCTTTTGGCTTGCTGTCTGAGTTGTCTATGTACACCGCTTCATCAAAATTCAATTCGGTTATTGCAAGGTTAAATTGAATATGATCTTCATCAGGCATAGTCCAAAAGTTCGTCGGATTGGTGATCACCGGAGCAGTCATGTCAACATCAAGGCCTATTGGCTTGCTCTCGTCAGTGTTTCCGGCAATGTCTTCAAGTTCAACCCAATACTCAATCTCTTCTCCGTCGAATTCAGCCAGATTAACCTGCTGCGTACATGTTGTCTTTCTTCGGTCAGTCGTGCATGTATCAAGATTGAAAACTACTTGTCTTGTTACAGAGTCAGTCCCATAGAATAATACCAGCGAAGTAGGATTATCCTCTTCAAACTGAACTTCAAACAGACCGTTCGCAAATCCGCTTTTAGGAGAGGTCTTTTTTATTTTTGGATCTTTGCTATCAACAAAAAATGTTTTTACTATTTCAGCTTCATTGTCATTTTCATCAACTCCTTTAATGGTTATGTCATTTTCTCCTTCATCAAGGCTGACTGTTTTTGAATAAGATGATGTCGAGCTTGAAAGGCGTTTCCAGTTTTCTTTGCCATCATTTTTCATGTAGTATAATGCAATGAGTTCATTGCTGCTCACATCAAACAACACTTTTTTTGAATCATAAACATTATTGTTGGTTGGGGAATTAACGGTTAATACCGGTGGTTCTGAATCAACACTACCGCCGCCTTCGCCATCACATGATGGTGAGCCGCCGCAATGGCCAAAACTGGTTGAATAACCGTCACTATCAACACAATACGTACAGGAAGATTTATCGCAAATATCAACATCTCCATTGGGTTTAGTATAACCATCTCCTCGTTCCAAACAAAGCCAGCTGTAGGCAGAAACATAACTTAAACTAATCAGTAACACGAATGAACATACAGCAATAAACATCATGCCCTTTCCTCTTACGTTATTTTGAGATACCATTTTTTTGTGCAGTGTATTGATTCTTCTTTCTTTTATAAACATTATTGCATCTGCTTCATTATGTTTTGTCTAGTGCATCTCACCATACGATATTTCACAGGATAGGTTCGTCATCGTAAGAAGGTGGTGAAAGAGTTTTCACGTAGCTGATTTATAGTAAGTTTACCGTAATCAAGTTGCTTTGAGCGTCTCAGGACGCCCGCGACTAAACAAAATAATAGGGAAATATATCTTTTATGAAGAAAAATAATTTTTCTTGATGTTTACCACAAAGACGAGCAGTAATTCTCCAAAGCAATTACTAAGAAATCCCTCTCCTTCCCCTTCGGGCATGGTTATTTTCAAAATTTTCAATTTTGAATGTCTCCAAAACTTCGGTTTTGGATGGCTTGGGAATTTTAAATTCCCATGAGACAGAAATTGAGAGTTTCTGTATCGAATATGAAGTTATCACTATAGGTTCTCTATGTTCTTATCATCCCTTTCTCCTGAAATAAATTAAAAAACAAAAAATAAAAATCAAATTTTAAATTGCTTCACCCCAGAAGAAAATATCTCCTGTATCGAAGTCGCCGTTACATGGCTCTGGCAAGCTTAACTTGAATGTTACTGCCATCTCTGAACCTGGTGATACAACATTTGCAGGGTAGTATACAAGAGCATTTTCATCTCCAGCATCTATTCCTCCAGCCTGTATGATCTCCATGTTATTGTAGAATGGGTTTGGATCGTTGAATCCAATTCCATAATCGATGTTCACATAACCTTCAGCATCTCGATCTCTGTCTCCATCTACAGCATCATTTTCAAAATCTGTTGCAGTAGAATACGCACCGTGAGTTGCGAAATATCTGAATGTATTCAAGCTCAATTCATTCGTGATTGGGCATCGAGCGCCACTTGAAGATGAATCATAGAAATTTGTTCCTGATATAAACATATCAAGCAAAACTCCTGATCCTTCATCAGCGTCGTTACCAACAAGGATTGTATCTGAATAGCTGTCTGTTCCAGGTCGAACATCTTCGAATTCTGGATCTCCATCAATGCTTAAAGCGATTGTTGGATTAAGGAACCAATATTCATTTTCATCCATTGTAGCAGATAATCCGTCAGCATCCATAGCTTCAACTGTTATCCAATATTCTCCAAACATGCTGTCTGGAGTTTCAACAGTCAAAGTACATTCATAGTATGCCATTACCTGATCATCGAACGTATCAAGTTCTTCTTCGTCGATTCGAGCATTACAGCTTTCGTCTAAGTCATCACCTGGTGATGCAAATCCGTTCAAGCGTACACACTCTACTTCGACATCGTTGCCTTCTCCCTGTACATTACCGACAGTACCAACAACATCAGTTATTGATTCTATCTTGTTTTTGTCCATAACAAGGACAAGCCATTCAATACTTTCTCCTTCGAAAGCGTAATTGTTTACTCTTTCAAGAAGTTCATTTCCTTTCAAGATTGGGCAGTGTTCTGCTGGTTCGTCTTGTGCATCCATAGCAGCATCAGCAGCTAAACATGCAGCTTCACAACCGGCATCAGGATTACCTGAACAGATAAAATCGCAGTATTCTGCAGTTGTATCTAGGTCATCGTCATTCTCATCACAAATCTCAATCTTTTGAGCAAAGATAGCATCGAAATCTTCTCGTCCTGGTTCTGTATCATCATCCATAACTACTCGGTTGTCGCACATCCAAATTCTTGGCTGGAAATCCTCAGTTGTTATGTCTGGTGTTATGCCGCTTCCTACACTATTTGCAAGTACAGCTGGCAATACAGAGAGAACTAACATAGCCATAGCGAATAAGCTAAATAGCTTTTTCATTATTACTTTTTCATTAACCTCCTTTCAATCAATTCAATATGACCTTTGTCTGATAATAGATGTGTTAAAAAATCTTTCGCAGAATATTTTTTTGTTTCTTTTCCATGAAATCCCTTTTTTGTGTAATTCATAAGTTACACTCCTCACTGCTACTTTATAAACAAATTTTTCCTAAAAAATAATTTTTCGAATCAGCATGATACTGACATATATATCTCCAACCGCCATATGCAGTGTTCACCCAAAACTGATGAACTTTCAGACTTATCGATGGAAAAAAGAAATGCAGAAAGTGTCACTCAATAAAATACAACTTTTCAAAAGATAATAAAAAAGTGAATCTGCTTGTCTAACTCATTCTCCAGCGCTGATCTTTGCTTAAACTTCTTCGTAGTATTTCAAATCGTGAAAAAGATGCACCATGATTCACCTGATCTTCAAGTGAATATTCACTTTCTCTTCTGGGGATTTCATCAGCGTGCATGACAACAGTATCATATAACGCCTGAGATTTCGCGTGCTCTTTTGAGGAATCATTAAATGCAGTGCTCCATTCTTTGAAAATTCGACAATCAAGATATCCTAAGTTTCCTTGAACACATCTTCCATAAAAGCCAGCATCTGTTCTTCCTGGACAATCTCCTTCGATAAGACACGGGCACGTATCAACATCATTTTGTAAATCTTCTAAGTAAATAGGAAGAGGATTTTGCATTGTATTAAAACCGTGAGTAAGAATTCTTCTGTCTCTCTGGCTCATTCCATTATAGCTCATGATCAGTCAACATCAGAGAATTATTTAAATATTTCTCCAGTTGATATACTCCACAGATTTATAAAACTAAAAAACAATATTCAGAGATGAAGCAGAAGATGATTGAAGTGAAACAACTGGTGAAATCATTCAAAGATATAAAGGCAGTTGATGACATCTCGTTTTCAGTTGACAAAGGACAGATTGTCGCGTTTTTAGGACCTAACGGGGCAGGTAAAACCACAACGATAAAAATGCTGACGACACTTCTGCATCCGACGTCAGGAACAATTCAAGTGAATGGATTTGACCCTTATCATCAGCAGGCAGAAGTAAGAAAATCATTCGGCATTGTGTTTCAGGATCCAAGTTTGGATAATGAATTGACCGCGTATGAAAACCTGCAGTTTCACGCCATTATGTACGCCGTGCCCAAAGAATTACGAAGAGAACGAATCGAGCATCTGCTAAAATTTGTCGGATTGTATGAACGGAAAGATGACTTCATCAAAAATTTTTCAGGAGGCATGAAGAGGCGGCTGGAAATTGCAAGAGGTCTGATTCATCATCCAAAAATATTATTTCTCGACGAGCCGACGCTCGGTCTTGATCCGCAGACACGAAATCATCTGTGGGACTATGTAAAAAAATTAAACAAGGAAGAAGAGATGACCGTGTTTTTGACGACACACTACATGGAAGAGGCAGATAAAGTCGCGGACATTATCTTTATTATCGATCATGGAAAAATTGTTGCGCAGGGAACCTCGAAAGAATTGAAAAAAAAGACAAAAACAGATTCATTGGAAAAAGCATTTTTGAAACTGACTGGCCATTCGATGCGGCATGAAACAGGAACACCCGGAAAAGATCGCGCGCGTTTTCAAAGCCGCATGTGGGGAGGAAGATAATGAGAGGAATATATATTATGTGGCTGAGGCAATTAAAACGATACTGGCGATCACGCGGAAGAATGATCGGCGCATTAGGTCAGCCCTTATTATTTTTATTTGCGCTCGGTTTTGGCCTAGGTCCCATCTACGCGCAGGCGGGCGGCGGTGATTACATACAATTTTTAGCGCCCGGTGTTATCGGCATGACTATTTTATTTACTGCAATGTTTTCCGGCATTGAAGTGATTTGGGACAAGCAGTTTGGATTTTTGAAAGAAACATTAGTGGCGCCGGTTCCGCGGCTGCACATCATGCTCGGAAAAACACTCGGAGGTGCAACGATTGCGATGTTCCAGGGAATAATTGTTTTTATAATCACGTTGATTGCAGGATTTCGTCCGCACCTTATTTATCTGCCAATCGCACTGCTGTTCATGTTCTTGATAGCATTATTATTCACTGCACTCGGCGTTGCAATCGCATCAAAACTTGAGGACATGCAGGCATTTCCTATCATCATGAATTTTTTGATCATGCCAATTTTCTTTTTGTCAGGTGCATTATTTCCCCTAACAAATATTCCGAAAGCATTGAAAATCATAACAGCATTTAATCCGTTGACCTACGGCATCGACGGCATTCGCGGCGCATTAACCTTATCCTATCATTTCAATCCTTTCCTGGATTTTTTTGTCATCACAATTCTGATGATCCTCATGACCGCGATCGGAACGTATTTCTTTTCAAAAATTGAGGCGTGATTTATTTTTCATCGGAAAAATAGAAATATTTAAAAAATAAAAATAGTATCGATTTCTATGGATAAAAATCTTTTAAAGAGAAGACGAGAGCGAGATAAAAAAATGAGCAGGTTTGAATTAGACTGGGTATTTGTTGGTGATGGAAGCGAGGCAGATGTCGCATATAGACATGCCCAACAAAACCCTCAAGAAAAGATTATTGTTATTGAACCGCAGCATCTTAATTACTCACTTCTTCCAAACATGCAGCATTGGGGGGGGGACATTATACAATGGCTAGAGCATTACCCCTCCGACTCCGTCGGAAATGTTCGCTGCGATTTCGCATTTAGTGATATAACTTTAAGGGTTATATCTCAAGATCCCACTCAAATGTATCAAGGACATGCAGAAATATTTAAGAGAATTCAACAAAGAGTATTCAATCCTCAGTCGAGAGAAAAGATTCCAAATCTTCAAAAAAATTCGCGCAAATATGTGGGTTTAGTCAGACAAGTTTTAAAGCCAGAGGGAAGATTTGCATTCACTGAATCTTCTCTCGCGAATATGCAAGGTGTGGAAATTATTACTGATGTATTACGTTATCATGCATTTGAAGTTTCGGTAGAAAGATTAAGCGAAGAGCAAGTTTTGAATTATGAATCTCACCAGGCAAAATGCGATCTTCAGGAGGGATATCCCATTTATAGAATCACAGGAATCAAAAAATAAATTTTAAAAATCCCTCAACATTTTCATCTTTGGAATTTATTTTTATCAGAATTTTTCACCGTCGGAAATGAAATAGTTCCTCATCGAAAAATTCCAAAAAAACAGAAACACAATGAAAATCACCGAGGATTTTCAAGCATTTCTGTTCGGAAAATCGAGAAACGAACAGAAACATTTAAATAGATACTAAGGTGTAATTTTTTATAAAATGTTAATCCAATTAACTGGGATGATTACCTTAACTCCGTTTTGGTAGGATGTAATGGCGTAATCATAGTTGTAGAAAATGAATTCATTTCATTTTTACATCCGCAATTCTATAATATTTTTATAGCAGTTGGAGGCTTTATAATCATTATTTATCGACGGTGATACAGAAAAATTTTTTTTCTGTCCCAAAAATTTCTAGGCGGTAAAAAGAAATTTTTGATAAATTTCAAGATTTTTTAAATCCAGTTTATCCTGCTGGCGGATGCGGCTATCTGGTTTATACTTAGGCATGCAAGTCTTCCGAAAGGGGGCGAACTGCTCAGTAACACGTAGCTAACCTACCCTTAGATCATGGATACCCTCGGGAAACTGAGGATAAACCATTGATAGAACATTGTTTCTGGAATGAGCAATTTTTCAAATTCGAGTCTAAGGATGGGGCTGCGGCTGATTAGGTAGTTGTTGGTGTAAAAGACTAACAAGCCGATGATCAGTAAGGGCTCTTAGCGGAGAAGCCCTGAGAAGGAATCTGAGACACTATTCCTAGTCCTACGGGGCGCAGCAGCCGAGGAAATTTTTCAATGCGCGAACGCGTGAAAGAATAAGCCAGAGTGTTGCTCTTAGAGCAACTTTTGTTTGCTGTAAAAAGGCAGACGAATAAGGACTGGGCAAGACCGGTGCCAGCCGCCGCGGTAATCCCGGCGGTCCAAGTCGCATCCACAATTATTGGGTCTAAAACATCCGTAGCTTGTTTTGTAAGTCTCTTGTGAA
>JBDKJQ010000065.1:0-12765 GCA_039796495.1 archaeon
AGAATTCTTCGCATTGATGGCAGTATTTGCTGTGCAAGCTATGGCATTATGGAATCTGAGACACCATGGATATCCGTCAATTAGGATTGGAGATTTGAGGATTTAATACGCCCCAGCCTAAAATAGAATTATATAATAGTATGGGAAATCAGTTTGAGAGAGGAAAGCAATGGCATACCATTCTAAGAATGGCTCACGGAGCAGAACCACTAGAAGAATTAGTAACTCCTCCTCCAAGAAACTTGGAAAGTGATCCCGACAGATCGTACTTTGATCCATCCCAGATGTCAGATAAAGAAAAACAACACGTCACAAAATTACAACAAATAACAGGACTAGAGTTTACAGACTCATTTTATTTAGGAATAGCCATAATAAGAGCAATAGGCAGTAACACACAACCACCGTATGACGGATGGTTTGAAAATATCACCGGAGAAAAAAGAAATCAACTCATTGCTTATATAGAAGAATATAGATCGGCATCTCAAAATTAAAATCTTTTATTTCCCCTTCCGTTTCTCACTCACCCGAAACTGATGCTCGATTTCCCCTAATAATTTTTCCATGACTTTATGAATTGTCTTTGCCAGATCCCAATCAGCGTAACTTGCCTCCAATTTTTTCCCTGCCCCTCTCATGAAAACATTCAGGCTATATTTTTTCCGTGTGCCTTCCTTATTATATTCCTTAATATGCAAGTCCAAAAAAACAGGCTCATCAAAATGTCGCTGTATTTTATTGTAATAACTCTCCAAAAGATCATTCACTTTTTTCATTTCCGCTTCACTAAGCAGATTAGTTCCTGCTGCATGAATGCTAATTTTTTCGCTGACCATACATACAATAAAAAAGCTATAAATAAAAAGCTTTGTATACCTTATTTTAATAAATTTTATAATTGACAAGATCAACAGTCAATCCATTCAGTGCACGCATATCAGTATCCCATTCAGATGCAGGTACCGTAAAAGAAATTGTTTTAAGATTGACATTTTGTGTCGGCGTTAAGATTCCCACGTCAGCATATACCACTCGATGGATCGTTTCAGCCGTCGTCGGCAGAACCTTTCGAATGATATAAGAACCTCCATTATCACTGTTTATCTGCTCAAGATCATATACAGTACGCTCGCCAGTCAGAGAAATTATTCCCAGTCCATTTTTATCAAGAGCATACTTCTGAGGTTTTACAGAGAGGCCGCTTCCTCCTTGTTCATTGTTCCGATAAAAACTTCTCGTTTTCTCATCAAAATGCAATTCATTAAGTTGTTTCATCGTATCAGTCCAGCTGTTTTCATCGACATTAAACGTAATCTGATTGTTGAGCAACAAACCAACCTCTCGATCAGGGTACATAATATCCATGCCAAATAAATCTCTTTTTTCAAAAATAGATCTAACAACAACAGCATCATAAGTATTCTCTTGAATGGAATAACCGGATTCGCCAAATGTGTCAACAATATTATTGTTTGCATCAAGAGTATACAAGACAGGTGCAGTATCTACTGGGTTAGATTCAACATTGGTATCTGAAGCAGACGGTGTTTGAGTTGTTCCAGGAGTAGTAGAGGTAGTTTCTCCCGTTGAACCCTCTTCAAACTCATCAAAAACTTCCCAACTATCCCACACAATAAAATCATCTTCATTCACTCCTTCCCATAATTGTTCAGTTATCTTCTTGTACAGTTTTCCTAAAAGATGATGAGCACGGGCGCGATGGGTGTTAGTAATACCAATTTGTGAAAGTGTTGTTAAGTCCGAAACAGGCATGCGTATCTTATCAGAAATACTTTCTCGCGTATCATCTTCTCGCAAGCTAAATTCATCAATAAAATCCTGAGCCCGATCACCGATACTTTTACTTTCCTGATAGGTTAAATAATTTCCTTCCTCAATCTGATGACTATCAACACTGTTCAAAACGTCCTCCTCCAATCCTTTATCTCGGATGACTTCTTTAACGCTTTGAGTATCAAGCCAGCATTTTATAGAAGGATCATCACAGTAGCCAACCTCCTCCCACCGAGTATATCCTGAATTGGTATTGCCACTTCCCGACGGCAAAACTTGTTTTCCAGGATTTTCACTCGAACAAACTCGAATGATTCCCTTGTTGTACAGCTGAGGATTGATAACTTCATCAACACCTGCTTCAAGATTAGGCGTCAGCAAACTTCCGAGGGAAGGAGTTCCTGCAACACAGGCGCTTTCAGTGGTAACATGTTCTGCCACTTCCTCTGCAACAAACTGTTCTGACAAAGAATTCAACGCGTATGACGTGCTTACTTTTCCAAATCCGCAATTATCCTGACCATTGACATTAATGCAGAGTTGCTTGAATCCCGACGTTGCGGTAAAGTCGCGTGCTTTATCAACTTGCGAACCCCGATTGATATAGCCTCGATCAACAATATAGCTTCCTAAGGTATTGACGCCAGTCGTAGCAGCAACATCTTTCAGATACACTACATAATACGAGCCCATATCTTTTCCAGCATAGATGTGATAATACACTTTGTAATGGGAAATCGGAGGAATGGTTGCAGTTGTCATCGGATTTTCGCTGAACCACGCAGAAAATTGTACCGGGCTGTCTGGTTGTATCAACGTATTAAAAAAGTTTTTGAAATCTCCAAAATTAACAGACGCAAACGATTTGCAGATTTGCACGCCACCCTCAGTGCCTGCATCATCAATGTTTCTGTTGCCAAACGCTTTCACTGAATTGATTGCATATACTTGCGTGAAATAATTCATAGCATTCTGTGTATTGTCCCATGCATTATGTATTGTCAAATATTCTGCGCCGCCATGACTTCCACTAAAGCTGTCAAATAGATTTGACAGTGCAACCTGTGCAAGCGGTGCAGCCTGTCTCCAAAAAAATTCACACAGATAAATACTTTTGATTTCATCGCAGATGCCAACCGTTTGTCCGGTGGTAATGCTTTCGTTGAGGCACTCAACAGTGGAATTGAGAATGCTTGCATAACTCTCCAGCCCCGCATGAACGCCGGAAAGACAAATAGGAACAGCAACACCTTCTTTATAATTCGGCAGGCAAAGTAATAAACTTCCCGCAACACCAGATTGGATGACATTATCAACCCGATATTTTCCTCCGAAATCACAGCGTGATGCAGGACAGATGACCGGATCGCAGACATTAAACAGAAGCGTGCAGTCGCTGGCACTCATAAAATCCGTGCATAATCCATCGTCGCCGCTGAATGAGATGCCCGAATCAAATGTTTTTCCATTGATCGTGATCTTGCTCTTGCCATATTGTCTTCCTGCCTCAACAATTGCGCGCTGTGCCTTCTCAAGCAGTACACGTGATTCTTCAGCAGTCAATCCCGGAAACGTGCTGTCCCCAACTTCCTTGGTGTAATAGCGGCAGATATCATCAGCGCTTTTCTTGAATTCAATCAGGCCATTTTCACCAACGTTGCAAATATAAAAGTGAGAAACTTTTCCAGAATCGTCATACGGCTTTCCAAAACCGCCTAACACATAGCTCATTTCAACATACCATCCGTTCTCAACATCAAACGGAATTTCCGACGGCAATCCTTTATACGGTGCGCTCTCAAAAAACAACACTTTTAGTTTTTCGGGAAAAAGCATTTTATTTTGATATGCTTTTTTGTCTGACTGCCGGATTTTTGCTAAGCCCGCAAGATTCATGTATTCTAATACTTGTCTCTTCGCATCCTCGCTTAATTCTTTTCCATCAACACCGGATATATTTCCATTTGGTTTTGGATAATAGTATTTACTATTCTCACTGTAGACAACTTCGACAATGACTTCTTTGCCGGCAATTTCTGCTTCAACATTTTTTGAAACGGCAAATGATTGGCTGCCGATCACTTTGCTTCTCGGAATAAAAATTCTCACCACGCGCGCACCATTCGTAAACTTGCCATATACGGTATGACTGCTATCTCCAGAACCAACGGTTTTAATGTATCCTTGCGTAATGGTTTCTCCGACAGGATTGGTCGTCTGGATACCAAGTTTGTAGACATTTCCTTCTTTTGTCGCAAGATCTTTATCTATAGATTCACTATGATAAGTATTTGCTTCAATCCCAATTTTTCCCAGCTGCGTATTTGTCATGCTCGTTAAGACATCACTTCCCGAATGCTTACTGTTCATCAGCACCATGATATCTCGTCGCTGTTCATGAGTTAAGGTATCCCAACTGCAGATGCTACCCGCAGAATCTCCGAGCATCAGCGTTGTCTTTTCCTGGTTCGGCAATGCAATTGATTCTTTCTGGTTCTTGCACCACGCCTCAAATGTTTTTTTGAATTGTTCTTCAGTCTGTTTAGGATCACTACCTCCCGCATTAATGTCAGTAATGATCTTGTTTGTTGTCTGGATGGTGTTTGTGTAAACACTGACGTCTTTTTCTATGTCATCTTTATGCGCAAGAATACATTGTTCCACGCTCTGATATTTTTTTTCATTAACCAGTGCCCGACATTTGTCATTCCACCCGCCGCTGTTTGTCATGACTGGCAATCTGCCCAGAGAGTCTCCGCCGCCAAACATATTTTTAGTGCTAAGCACCGCAGAAGTTGCAAAGCAAGCTGCTTTCATACCGCTGATAAGACTTCCCAACTTTGCATTGATGTCATTGATAGTCGCAATAGTTTCTTTCAGATTTTTTATAGACTGCTTTGCCTGTTCAGGACTTGTCTGCAACGCCCGTTTTTCAATCCCGATAGAAAATGTGAATTGAGAGCTGACTTGCGGCCCATAGCCTCGTGACAAAATTTTCAGCTTCACTTGTTTATCAGAATGAGTTTCAATAAGGCGCAGGGTAACATCATCTGCTTTCAATTGCTCACCTTTTCTGATGCGCTGCTTTTTCACAGTACTGTCGCGATCATATTCCAGATCAACATAATTGTCTTGAATACTGACAACGCGGAAATGATATACCTTGTTATTTTTAGGTATTGAAATTTTTTCCCGCAACGTAAGCGTGTGTTCACTGCCGTCGATAGAGAGCACTGCATTCAGATTCTTTGCATCAGGTTTCTTAAAATCAAGCAGATTAATTGAATAATGCGTATTCGCAATGCTCACCGATGCTTGCGCTTTAGTCGTGTCATACTTCAAAAGATTTCTGTTTTCAAACAGTGCAGTTTGCGCAGAAGAACTCTGGGCATAATCATTGATCAGCTTTTCATAGTATTCCTGTGCTTTTCCGTCTTTTCGCAAAAGGCGAGAAAGTTGTGCAATAGCAAGCAGGCCTTGTGCAGCATATGGATCCTCTTCGGCATATTCCATTTTCTCCTGTGGATACACGTCGACCAATTCCTCATAAGAACTCGCAGAAAGATCATAATAATCAAGGGAAAGTTTTTGCTTATCATTCAACTGCTCATAATTAACCGGCTTGTCTTCTGACAAAATAATTTCCTTTAATACAACACCGGAAAATTCTTTATTTTCTTCAACAACTCCCACGAGCACCTTGTCATCATATTTTTTGACAATCCCTGAAATCTTTGTTTCTATGGTTTTGATGCTTGCGCGCTCATCAATATTTTTTTCAATCAATGATATGAATCCTTTGTCTTTAAATCCACGCTCAGTCGAATCATCTTTGACAAGGATCGCATATCGTTTGTTATCCTTGTCCTGTCCATAATACGCAAGATAGACATGATTGGCGATTTCTTCTCCAATTTCTTTCGCAACAACTGCTTCATTGACGGCAAATACTGCTTTTCCGGAAATGAGCTGCAGTTCAATGGCTTGTTTTCCAGGGCATGAAATACTGATTTTTCCTCCGACACCATAGGTTTCCAGTTTGTTAACACGACATTTATTATCCAAAATTTTGTCTCCCACTGCAACTTCTGTCTGCACACCATTTATCTGCACAAGCGCAGAATCACGGGGAACAGCAAGATCCTCCAGATATAATCGCAATCCTGCAGCACAATAAAACCCATTCAAGAATATGTCCGAAGAAGTCTGGCCTTTACGAAGAGTAACAGTCTGTTGTCTGCTGTTGACATCCCTATACACCGAAATAGTAGCGCTGTCTCCTTCAAGGTTATCAACACGGATATATCCTTTTCCATTCCAGAATCCATAATCTCGATAATTATTCAGCCATTCATCATCACTAATCTCGCTTAAATAAAACAACGGATCACCCATCCCAAAACTGGCTTCAGTTTCATAATCGACAACCGCGCTGATGTTTCCTCTAACACTTTCAGACATTGCAGATTCATTCGGCTGCCGTGATAAAACGATCACAACATACCCGAGGTTATCATCATAGATAGAATTTTCAAAAACTTTTTTTCCGCCGATTGCAGCACGTGCAGGATAATAGCTCAATCCTGAAACGCCCTGCGGATAGTTTCCTGATACACGAATGCTTCTAATGCGCGAAACATCAATGAGCGGATTGACTTGTAGTGCAGAAAGCTTGCAAAATACCGGAACATTTTGCTCTTCCAAAAGATCACTGCGGACAACTGACGGCTGACATCCTCCCGGTGCAATTTGTAAAATCAAATCTTGTCCTGAAACGCACTGATAATTAGTATTTCCGGACCAAAAATTCGACGGCGCGTCATAATTAAATCCAGAATATCCCGGCGGATAAAATTGCGGATTCACGCTACTGCCATACGTATTATATCCGTTGTCATAACGATTGTAATAATCAGGATAACTGGAACTAGTTTGAGGATAACGATTTGAATATTGACCAGTATACCCTGAAGAGTAAGGATTATTCGAGGGGTAATTATTATAATTTGAATTATAATTATTGGAAGAATAAGGAGTATTATAATTTCGGTTATAATTCGAAGAATATGGATTGTAACCGGAATCATAGCTCGGTGAAGAATAAAAAGAATTTGAACCATAGGCATAATAGTTGTCATACGGATTTTGGGCAGAATTATAATTATTATAATTTTGAGAAATCGCTCCTCCAACGAGTAATAGTAAAACGAATATCGTCATGCATGCAATTTTTGTATAGGTTATCATCTTACTCCATAAAAACATCTATCGATGAATTTTCTACAAACGTATGATATAACTGAATATCTTCAACACGCGTTGGAACACCAAAATTACCGACATCTAAGCGAATAGTATTACTCGTTTCCAACTCAGATTCACTAAAATAATAGGGCTGATTTCCTCCGCCGGAAATACCGGTCGTTATCTCTTGATCAGGCGACTGATAATCAAAGCAATTTTCCTCAGTCTGTCCGAACACACTCGAAATACCCGATACAGGAACAGTCGTGCAGGTGTGAGTCACACTTCCCTTTACCGTAATGCTCAACGGAGAATACACATACGTTTTGATTTGATACTGTCCCTCGCTTAATGCAATCTCTTTCTGCTCCGGATAATTAACAATGGTTTCTCCATTCTCTTTCTTGAAAACAATAAGGGCATATTCAGTGCCGCTCAAAGGAGCACCATTTTTTTCAACACGAATAGTTTTTGTGTGCATTTTTTTCAGGGCAATGGAAATCTCCTGCTCATCGATCGTGGAGGTCAAGACTTCAGCCGTTTCATATCCGTCGGCACGCGCAACAATAAAACCATTGTAACACTGAGGGAATGGTGATTCAAGTAGTGCATCGCCGCTAGCAAGTTCACTATCCCCAATAGAGCATTCACTGTCAAAACACTTAAAAGAAATTGCTGCTCCGATAGGATTTCCATCAAAGTCACTGGTGTGCACTTTCATAAGAATGTTTTTATGTAAACATAATTCAGAAACAGCTCCGGCAGCACCCTGCGCGCTAAGTGCCTCACGCGGCTTGTTTTTGTTGATGAACACAACAACCGGAAACTGAAATAATTCATCGCCCTCATACAGCTGTATCAGGACAGGATAACCAAAATCATACACAAAATGATACGGCACATAACAAAACCCGAGCATGCCATATCCTTCTTCTAATCCAATCGGACTTGCCCGCAAAGAACTTCCATCCGATGGCCATGCCTCAACTTTCATCGGCCATTCGCGCAAGTAAAGAAAGTTAACATTCATATCAACACTATCGCCAATATCATGAACAAAATACTGATTGTCCTCGCCAGAAATATCATAATAATTTCCTTTCACTTTGATGAATCCTACATTTGCTTCAAGTGCCCGCGTCAAATTTTCTCGCACCGCTCCCATACTCCATACCAGCGGACTGCAGGTGAACTCAGTTCCGTCAACAGGAGCATAGAGTCTCAAAATATCAACACCATATTCCTCCAAAAACATCGTCTCCTTAAAATCGTCATAAATTTTTTTTGCAGTTTCATAAAATCTTCCGAGATTGGACAGAACACTCACCCTATGTTCATCAGCAGTGTAACTGTCATTGCCAAAAGAAATAGAAAGTTCTTGACCAACAGAAATCTCAATTGAATTTGTTTCAATGCTGCTCTCGATAGCTGCATCATTTTCGAGAGAGATACTATATCCTTGTTCAGCAAACGCACTAAAATCGCAATTAACGATTCTCTCCTCAACAAACTGGTTAAGCTGTTGTTCCATCTGCTCACGCGTAGGCACTTGTTCTTTCACCAGATTATTTCCTGAAATATAATACCAATACGGAACAGGATTTCCTAAAAAATCAAGTTGAGAGGAAAACGGCATATAACTACTTCCGCCAGAAAACGCAGGAACATCAATATAACCTCCCTGCGACCCCAGTAGTGAACTTGCAAGGTGTACTTCATCTTCTATACAGGAAACATAATAGGCATACACCGGCTCAAATTGCTTCGGCACGCCACCGAAGACAATTCCTTCCCGCACCAAAAAAAACAGTGCAATGCCGCCGACGACAACAAGCGCAAGAATTATAAAAATAGTTACTTGCGATAATCTGTTCCAGTTTCGAAAATTATGAATACAATTGATCATTCTCTTTTTAATTTTATAACGAAGAACAGACAATATTTAAAGATTGTTGGAGGCTATAAAAGAGCGAATGAACTCAGGCAATATTGCACAAAAGGTAGGAGAGAATTGCTGAGAATCCTTTTTGATTAATGTTTCAATTTCTTGAATGGAAAATTCCCGCGAAAATTGAATTTCTTCAGCATGAGGACGGAAATCAGTAAGAGAAACCGGTTTCTCACTTGTAAAAATAATAAATAATCCCTTGTAATCTTCCTAGTCATATAACACCGAAGAAATTTTTCCGCCAACAGCGCAGCACCACGTATCAGGAAAAGGAAATTTATTCTTTGCCCGTCTGCTTAATATGAACTTGCCATCAGATGCAGTAGGCAAAACAAGACAAACTTTATGAAGAAACATTTTTTCTTTCAACAATGATTTTGGGTGAGATGAAATGATAGTTCCATTCTCGTCTATTTCATCAATAAATTCTTCCATATTTAAAAAATGGCCTCACCAGGAATTGAACCTGGGACCCATCCACGTCAAGGATATGTTTTGCCACTGAACTATGAGGCCCTACTATTCTATTTTCCAGTGGCTTTTAAACTTTTTTCCCCTTTTTCTTTTTTCCCACTCTCATATTTCCGCCCTTAACCTGACCCCAATTTCCATTCAGTACAGTACTATGAAAATTTTCAGCATCTATCTTCCCTAAATAGCATAGTTGATCAAAAAAAGATTGAGGCAATAATCTTTTTTCAGTATAATAGCACTTCAGAGTTCCATAGGGAATCGTAAATCCAAATTGTCGCAAAGCACGTAACGAAACGCAACTCAAATTTTTTAAAACAAGCTGCAAAAATTTCCGCTGCATGCCTTCCTCAAATAAAATTCTCGACTCTTTCGCCATAGTAACTGCGCAACCATCAGCAACTAAAACTTTAAAAACCCTTTTCTTCTCCCCCTCTCAAGTAAAATGAAACTTCCCAAAACAACAAATCGATTTTGCCCGTTTTGCAATAAAAAAACAGCGCAAAAAATAGATTTAGTCAGCACTGGAGTAAAGCGAGGAACATTAACCTACGGTTCATTGTCACGAGCACGAGCACGAGGAAAAGCCCGCGGCATGGGAAACTGGGGAAGATATTCTAAAAAAGCAGTTAAGGCATGGAAAAGAAAAACAAAAACAACAACAAGAAAAGTATTGATCTATACCTGCCAGACCTGTAAAAAATCAAAGCATGCAGCACATTCACGACGAGTTTCACGAATACAAATTGGAGAAAAATAAAATGGACCAACCACCACTAATATCAGTAAGTTTAGAGAATAGATTATTGTACATAGACAGTACGGCAATCAATCTTGATGCAAGTTTGCGCACGGTAAAAATGAACAATTGGTATAATTGGCATGGAGAAGAATTATCTGTCCTCGGATTGGGATACGTTGATGATAGTGTAGCAGTGGAAAAAGAAAGAATAAAACTAATGGATTCCTTATCCGGCATGAACTTATTGGGAACAGGAGCAGAACAAATCAGAATAGGAACTGCAGAAAAGAAAGCATTTCCACGATGTGATTTTTCTTATATAATCTTAGCAGGAAATTTCGAATCAACGTATCAATAACATGGCAAAACAAACTAAAGTTTTAACAAAGAGAAGAAAATTCATCGATGTAGAAATTCCTTTGTTGAACACAAAAATAGAACTAATCGGAGATGCCGTAAAAGACATTGAAAACAAAACAATTAAGTTCGATCTCACACGACAACTGAAAGGAAAAAGCGTTGAGGGAGATTTTAGAATTCAGATAAAAGACAATAAGGCAATTGCCCAGCCATTCCAGTTGAAATTAATGTCCTACTTTATCAGAAGAATGATACGAAAGAGAATAAGCTATGTTGAGGACTCCTTGCAGACGCCTTCGCAGGAAAGCATGCTGATAGTAAAGCCATTTTTGATAACACGAAAACGAGTCTCACGAGCAGTGAGAAAAACACTCAGAAACAAATGCAAAAACTGGCTTGAGGATTATATTTCACAAAAAACAGATGAAGAATTATTCACTGAAATTTTTTCAAATCGAATGCAAAAATCACTATCACTAGTACTCAAAAAAACCTATCCATTATCATTATGTGAAATCAGAATGCTCCAGATTCAAAGGCCATTAAATCTTGAAGAAATTCCAAAAAAACGAGCAATAGAAAAAATTGAAGAAACAAAATCAGTAACCGAGATACTAGGACAAGAAGAAGAGGAAAGGATAAAAGAAGCTGAAAGCGTAATCAAGAAAACACAAAAGAAAGCAGCAAAGAAACAGAAAGATATTGCCCAAGAAAGTGAAGAAAAAACAGATACAGAGAAAACGGATTCTGAAAAACCTAAAAAATCAAAAAAGAAAAAAGAAGCAAAAGAGGAGTAAAAATGAAAATCGAGCAAACACTTCTTCTCATAAAACCCGACGGCCTGCAGCGAGGATTGATCGGCGAGATCATCAAACGATTTGAGCAGCGAGGATTAAAAATAGTCGGCATGAAGATGGTACAGCCAACCAAAAGCCTTGCACAAAAACATTATACGGAAAGTATTGAACAAAAGCATGGAAAACATGTTAGAGATTATCTAATTGACTATTTGACAAGCGATCCGGTCATTGCAATTGCAATCCAAGGTGCCGAAAGTATAAAAGTCGTCAGAAAAATTATAGGCTCAACTTATCCAGGCGATGCAGACATCGGAACCATCCGAGGAGATTTCGCGCACGCAACAAAAGACTATGCACGAAAACATAACCAAGGTCATAATTTAGTCCATGCATCAGAAAACGAGGAGGATGCAAAAAAAGAATTGGCATTATGGTTTTCCGTCGAGGATATCCACGATTACAAGCGCATGGACGAGGAACACGTTTTATAATGGAAAGAAAAGGTGATTGGGCACAGACATTCACCGGAAAACAATTCTGGCCGCTAGATCCCAAAGCAGAAGAAGTTGATTTAATGGATATAGCACATTCCCTAGCGTCACAACCGCGTTTTAATGGTCATTGCATAACATTCTACTCAGTAGCACAGCATTCAGTCTTGGTTTCAAAAATTGTTCCGCCATCACAAGCACTCGCTGCATTGTTTCATGATGCATCTGAAAGCTACACCGGAGATATAATCAGCCCATTGAAAAGATTTCTTCCGCCGGAATTCAAGCAGATCGAATTAAATATAGATCATGCAATTTTTAAAAAATTTAATATCGATATCGAAACAATAGATCATGCTGCAATTAAAAAAGCAGATAAAATTGCACTCGTAACAGAAATGAGAGATGTTATGGAAAAACCGCCAAAAAAATGGAATGAAGACGGATTGTTTGAACCCTCCCCAGAAAAAATAATTCCCTTGCCACCGCAAGAGGCAGAAAAATTATTTTTAGAGAGATATGAAGAATTAACAAAGAACAACTAAACGTTTTGTTTATTAAAACTCTCCACATATTCACTCATTGAATGGGCTGCTCCAGACTCCACAGAAGAAGCCTGTTCAACTAACATTCCATCAGAGATAGAGGAGAAAGTTTCTTCGCCCGTTTTTTCCACAATGCTCGGTAATCCTTCCTCAGCAGTATTCCGTCTCGCTTTCGCTCGTTGAATAGTATGATACTCCACCATCGTTGATCTAACCCCTGTAATGTAATCGTAAGCTCTCCAAAATAATTTTACCATCTCTAGCCTATTAAATCCCTCTTTTTAAAAATTACTATACCAAAAGTTGTAAAATTTCAGCAAAACTTATCTTTTCAGACAGTGCTCCACATCAAAAATAGAGGGAGGCA
>JBDKJQ010000066.1:0-33234 GCA_039796495.1 archaeon
GGCTTCCTCCAAATTTCAGCAATCCGATATACAAAGATTTAGGAGTTGATTTCCCCGATAAACTGTCATTACAAACAAAAAACCCTGTCAGCTATGCGATAAAAAAATATTTCATGCTGAGGAAATGATTAACTCAACAGTTTTTTGAGGATCTCACTTGCATCTTTCCCGTTAATTTTTCCTTTGAATTTTTCCATCACAAGTCCCATATATCCTCCGATTGAAAGTCCGGGTTTGTCTTTGACAAGTTTCGCAATCTCTCCTTCAACATCCCCAAGATCAGCTTTTTCAATGCGTATAGCTTCCTCAAATTTCTTTCCATGAGCTATTTTTTCCATTGTCTGTTTTATGTCGACTCGTGCGATCCTGCCCTTCTGGACAGCATCAAGAATGCTTTCAAGAATATCCAGCGTTAACAAATCCTTAACTTCTTCAGTGCTTTTCTTCTCTCGTGCTGCAATCTCCTTCGGCAGTTCGATCAGCATTTTATAAACTAATTTTGGTTCAGAAATAATTTTCAAAAACGCCTCAAACTCTTCCAATAAATCTTCTCCTAGTAAAATTCGTGCTTCATCTTCAGTCAGTCCTTTTTTCACCAGTTCTTTTTTCTTCTCGCTGCGCAGTTGCGGAAGTGTTTTTTTTGCTTCATTGAGTATGTCGCGTGAAATTTTTAATAGTGGCAGATCAGTCTCTGGATACATACGCGCAGCACCGGGCATCGGGCGCAAAAATTCTGTTTCACCACTCATCAAAGCATTACGTACTTCCGACTGTATTTTCTTTTCAGTAATATTTTTTTTCTGCCTTTCAGTCTCTTTCGCAATAACTGCAGTAAACATTTTCACATCCTGAAATCCTTTGATCTCAACCCGGTCATGTCCCGGAATAGAAATATTAATGTCCTGCCGAATCGTGCCAATCCCTCGTTTGACTTTGCAGCTTCGCAACACATCCCCAATAAAAAGCGCAACTTCTTTGCATTGCTCAGCAGAGGTTATATCAGGATACGTACCGATTTCAATAAGAGGGATTCCTAATCGATCCAATCGAAATGTTTTAGTGTTATTCTTATCATCAACAATGCGCGCAGCATCTTCTTCCAGCGAGACATTTTCTATGCGGACTTTTCCGTGAGGAGTATCCACCCAGCCATTACGTGCAATCAAAACAGTCCGTTGAAATCCCGACGTATTTGATCCGTCAATCACCGTTTTCCGCATGATCTGCGTTATCGGCAGGATCTCACAGTGCAGCAGCAAAGAAACATGCAATGCAATCTGCAATGCTTCCTCATTAATGACATGCGGTGGCTCTTCATCCAACTCAACTAAACAGGTCGTATCATACACCTGGTATGAAAATTCTTTGTCGCGAGAAGCTTCGTGCTGTGCAGCTTTGTCAACTTCGCCTGACTCTCCTGCAACAGCATGCAATTTTCGCCTCACTTCAAATGCAGGCTCATCATTGCGCAAGACAGAAGGACAGTGACAAAATAATTTATGAGTATCAAGCTGCTGATGAATCTCCAGACCTGATTTTATCGTAACATTTTTTTCAGCCATGAAAAATAAAGAAAAAAGATTATTTAAGGTTTGGGATTATTTATGGCCGTTATGAGTTCGCGCGGTTTCTTTTTGATATCCATCACTATTTCTGCTTCCATCATATTTTAACTTTTTGAGAGAGCTATCCCAGATGCAAGTAAATTCTTCTATTAATTGTCCTCTGCTTCCTGGATGCTGTTTGAACATAGGATGTTCTCTTGCAGAATAAGTAAGAATTTTTTCAAATCCCATTCTCTCAGCGACTTCCTCTGCTATTCTCATGCACGCCATGCCAAATTTAACTCCTTCTGGAAACTGGGCGTTTCTACAAGACTGCATTTGTGAAACAAGCATTTCGTTATTTTGAGCCCAAAAGCCAACAACTGCAACAAGATTATCTTCCCCTCGATGTTCCGGGTGTTCTTTGTATATCTCAATTAAAAAAGGAGAGTCAGATCGTATTCCTCCTCCTAAAACTCCTCCACTTACAATGGTACCTATCCCAAAATGAGCTCCGATTTTATATCCCTTTAGGTTAGTTGTTCCGCTTCCGTTTTCTTTTTGGATGATAATCCTTCCGGGTTCTTTTCCCAATACTTGTAAAAATCGTTCAGGATGTTGGGCCATTTTTTCCAATTTACCTGCAATCTGAGCATTATTATTCATACTTAGCGCGTAATCAGTTACTAATCCTTCAGTAAGATGATAAGGAGATTCCACTAATGGTACAAGAGATAATGCATTCATATGTGGATTTTCTCTTAACGGATCGGTTATTCTTCCTTCTCTTGGCCGGCAGAAAAAATAAGGATCTTTCCAATCGTAGGTTGTTGATACCATATCCTCTCCTGAAATATACCACATCTCTTCGAGATCCTTTTTTGCAACAATTGTTCTATCTTCCAGTACTGCTGGGAATACTTGTGAATAGATATATTCTCTCAGCTCATGAAATCTTCCTTCACATTTCACTACTCTGCCTTTATCCTTTGTCATAAAGTTCTTAGTAAAATATCTTTTTTAAACCTTTCTATTTTAACCACTTTATAGTTATAACTAATGTTCCCCATTTCATTTTCTTTTTCCAAACCACTCCCACATTTTCCTTAATCCCTCCTCAAGAGATGTTGTAGGATTCCAGTCAAGTTCTTTGCGTGCAAGAGAAGTATCAAGCACAATATCTCGAACCTCTCCTTTGATGGCTTCATCATGCTTAAACAGTATCTCTCGCTCTGAAATTTTTTTGAGCAATTCACACACCTCATTCACTGAAACCTGTTTTCCATTCGCAAGATGAAAGAGTTGATGTTCAGTTTTTCCTAACTTCTGCAAACAAGCAACAATAAAATCAGCAATATCTTCAACATAAATAAAATCCCGTGTCTGATTGCCGTCACCAAAAATGATCGGCGTTTCTCCCTTCATAATTTGAGAAATAAAAAATGGAACAAGCCGGCCTGATTTAGCAAGATCGCGTGGACCATATACATTCCCAAAACAAAAAATAAAATAATCCATACCATGCAGGCGAGAATACATTTCAACATAATGCTCTGCCGTATGTTTTGAAATGCCATAGGGCGATAAAGGACGAAGAGGATGTTTTTCATCAACCGGGAGATAATCAGGTTCACCAACACGTGCGCCACCAGTCGAGGTATAAATTATATTTTTCACATTATTTTTTCTACATGCCTCTAAAACAGAAATAGTGCCAAGAATATTCACCCGTGCATCTTCCACAGGGTTTTCAATTGATTTCCGAAGCAATGAATTTGCCGCGCAATGAATCACAAGTTCTGGTTTTTCCTCCAAAAAAATTTCATTCAATTTTTCTTCATCGCAAATATCTGCATGATAATAAATTGCCCTTGCATTTTCATTCTCCTTTTTTCCCAACGAATAATAGTCAACAACAGAAACGCTCTCTCCTCGCTCAATAAGTTTGTCAACAATCCAGCTGCCGATAAATCCTGCGCCACCCGTCACTAAAATTTTCATAGGTAAAAAACAGAAAAATAGTTTTAATAGTTTTGTGTGATAGAAATGTATCGCCGAGACCCCAGACTCAAATTAGGAAATAATTTTTGGACACGATAACCCTGAGGCTTTTTTATTTTCTGAATATAAAAATTTGCTAAATATTGAATAGCTGCGGGGAGAAGACAGTACAGCTAATAATAGTATAATTATCAAGTAGCAACAAATAGAAATATTTATAAACCTCACCTTTCTTAGAAAAGTATGACATTAGACCTAAATGAAGTTCAAGCGTATAGAGATTTTCGTACTGACGAGACTCCAAGATATATAGATCAGATGCCGCTGTTGCTTTCTGGAAAAAATCTCGATGGAAACGTTATTGATGTTCCGCGCATTCCGGTGCAGGTTGCTCATATTTTTGAGCGAAGAATTCATTCTCAAAAGCCTGATTGGATGAACAATTGGTTTGATACGGTAGATGGTATTGTTCTTCCTGCGAAAGGCGCATATGCAGAAGGAAAGTTTAAGATACGAAAGAATTCTGATTCGTTACGGGCAGTTACTCCTGCAAGTGCTGACACGCTCATCAAGGGTGGAATTGTTCATGATTCTTACGAAACAGTTCACGGTGTTGAGTTTATTGTAGATAAGGATATAATTGTAAATAGAGATATGACTAAGGACGAGGCATTGAATAATCCTGCCTTGCTTGAAGTTCTTGGCGGAGATGGAAGTTTTAGGGATGCTGTCGTAGATAAAATATTTTATGAAGGTAAAAAGCAATTTAATTATGATACAATGATGGGAATATATCTACCATCGCAGTTAAAACAAGCACATGAACGGGCGTTCGTCGTCGACGGGCTTGACAATTGGTCAGGGCTGGGGGGCAGGGACGATCTCCATGGCGGCTTTGGTCGTTTGGTCGGGTATAGAGCGCCGGAGGCGCCTTGTTTGAAATCCAGTGAAGCTGGCGCAAAAAATTTTGCAAAAGAAATAACCGTGCGTACATTGTTAGAAGAAACAAACCAAACATCTGCATATGCTCCTGATCAAATAACAAAATTACAGAATATTCTTGAACAAAAAGGATACACTCTTTCACGAAAATAGATAGCTTTTTAAAATTCTATAGATAATTTTATTTGTCCTAGCTAACTGTGCAACAAGGATGCATGGGGCAGACTAGGCTACATGCTGTTTTGCTACGGCTTTACGAGTCATAAAATACAGCTTCAACAGCTATGAAGAAGCAGTGCGTTGGAAAAAGGCAGAACAGCTACTCTGGGCGTTCATCGTCAACAGGCTTGACAATAGGTCAAGGCTGGAGGGCAGGAACAATCTCCATAACGACAATGGTCGTTTGGTCGAATAGAATAGTCTGCCGTTAGGATTATGATGTATGAAAAATTATGCTCGCATGAAAATCTTTTAACAGCATTTGAAAAATCAAGCAAAGGAAAAACAAAAAAGCCCTATGTTATTGCATTTAAGAAAAAACTTAAGGAAAATTTGCTTAAACTTCAAGAAGAATTGAGAAACCAAACTTACAAGCCACGGCCCCTTAAAACGTTCATTGTAAGTGAGCCAAAAACGAGAAAAATATCAAAATCTAAATATCGAGACAGAGTCATTCATCATGCTTTAATAAATATCATCAGACCTGTTTTTGAGCCAACATTTATTTATGATTCATTTGCTAATCAAGTTGGTAAAGGCACGCTGAAAGCTATTAACAGATTTCATTACTTTAAACGAAAAGTTTCAAGAAACAATACAATTCCTTGCTATATTCTAAAAGCAGATATTAAACATTATTTTCAAGAGATAAATCACGAAATTTTACTAAAAATTTTAAAAGAAAAGATATCTGACGAAAGAGTCATCATGCTTATCAAACAAATTTTATCCAATTCGTCCTCTGATGGGGGGGGGTGAATGCCTTCGAGGAATGCCTCTGGGAAACTATACCTCACAATGGTTTGCTAATATTTATCTTGGCAAGTTGGACAAATTTGTAAAACATTATCTGAGAGCAAAATATTACATTCGTTATGTGGATGATTTTGTCATTTTTTCTTATTCAAAAATAGAATTGGAGCAATGGAAAAATGAGATTAGTCAATTTTTAGAAAAAGAACTTTTGCTTTCGCTTCATCCTGATAAATCTCGGATAATACCATTAAATAAAGGCATTCATTTTTTAGGATTAAGAATTTTTTATTATCACTCATTAATCAGAGAGAGTAACAAAAGAAATTTTGAACGCAGATTCAAAGAGTTGAAAATTTTGTATAGAGAAGATAGGATACCTAGAGAAAAGGTGGTCGAAAGTCTCGAGGGCTGGCTTACTTTTGCAAAACATGCAAATTCTTACAAATATTGCAGAGAATTATTGAGAAATTTTAACAAAAGCTTTCCAATAAGGCATAAGAATGAAATAATAAGGACAAAGAAAATAAAAAACTTTTTTAGAAAAGTATATGCAAGTAAGGTAGACTTCAGTTTGCAAAAAACATTATTTTTATTTCATAAAAAATTAACTTATGAGCAAATTGCCGATAAGCGTTCTATCAAACAGGGAACTGTTTGGAAACATTTTTCTGATTTAATTGAGTATGGGCAGCTTTCAGTGTGGAGTGTAGTAGCAAAGAGGAAGATAATCAGAGTACTGTCGAAAATAAAAAATGTTCAGGAGCCGCTTAAGCAGATAAAGGAAAGGATACATGATAAAACTATTTCTTATGATGAAATTAATTGTGTAAAATCTCACTTAAAAATGAAAGATAAAATTAAAAATATAGTCAAGAGTTAAACTCTACCCCCAACCGCTCATTCATCTCGCCATTGACATTTTCAAGCATTTTCAGTTTTGTTGCAACAGTGCCGCGCCATTCCTTGTGCCCGAGTACCCATCCAAGCTTGACAAGCGCAGTTTCAGGCAGCATATCGTTGAGGAAAACAACGCCGATGTCTTGCAATTTTCTTCCCGTTGTATATACAAAAGGATCCACTCTTCCAAAAATAGTTTGCGTGGTCATATATACGAGTAATCCCGAAGTGATCGCAATCTTCAAGGAAGGAACTAAATTATATTTTCCCTCGCACGCAACATGGCCAAAACCAGTGCCCTCAATAACAAGACCTTTACAATTTTTTCTGTAATAATCAATAGCTGCAGGGATGATTCCGGGATGTATTTTCAGCAGGCTCACTTTTTCGTCGAACACAGCATCAATAACAACTTTATTTTTATTTCTTTTATTAAAATCATTTCTTAGTAATTCGATTTTTCCGTTCGGAAAAACTTTTGCAAACGGCGTGCTGTTAACCGCCTTGAACGCATCCCTTCGTGACGAATGCATTTTTCTGACTTTATTTCCCTGTAATGCATAACAAAAATCATCGTGTATAGTTGCATGTCCAACTAACATAACCTCTGCAATATCACTCAGCGCTGCATGCGCCGAACAAATCAAATTTAATCTGCTGTCGCTGCTCCCTCGATCGCTTGATCGTTGGGAATACGTCAATACAACAGGCTTGTTTAATTTCCCTAACATGAATGATAAAGCAGATCCGGTAAAATGTAAAGTATCAGTCCCATGAGTAATAATCACTCCTTTTACTTCAGGATTTTTTAATGATTTTCCCACCAATTTCGCTAGCTTCATCCAGTCAGCTGGCATCATGTTTTCACTTAATTTCAAAAAAGGACTATGCACACGAATATCGGCAATCTCAAAAATTTCCGGGAAAAGTAAGAATAATTCTTTGGGGTCAATTAATCCCTTTACTCCTCCGGTCGTCGGGTCAAGCTTGCCGGAAATTGTTCCACCAGTAATAAATAGATCGATAATCGGCTTCTGTCCTGAATTTTTAAAATCTACATCTTTTTGCTTCACAACTCTTTTTTCAATCAACTTTATTTCACTCACATCTGATTTTTTAAAACCAATGTTGTACCCATTCTCCAATTTTAATAAAATAACACTAGGATCATAACTATCAAGAAGAATTCCTCGTTGAGGTTTTCTGTTGACAATCAATTCTACTTTGTCTCCCGCTTCTAGTTTCTTGAATGGCTTCTTCATGAGTAGAGAAGAGGAAATCAGTATAAAAAGATTTTTAAAACCCTTATTTTTAGAACATGCATGGATGAAATACGAAACGTCAGAATAGATGAGTTGCAGCCAACTGAATTTTCTTTAAGAAACGGAAGTAGAAAATTTTACTCTCAAACATTTCCTTTATTAAGAGAGATACCTCTTCCAGAGGTATGGGAGTTAGACGGGGTCTTGGTTATCTCAGATGGACATAATCAGCTCTACGATCGAATGATAAGAGGAAATTCCCATATGCACGTTCGTTATCTGACTCCCAAAAATTGTGGCATTGGAAAAAATGCCTACGCATATGTTGTAGAAGAACTTACAAAATGTGCTGCAAAAGCAAGAGAAAGAGGAATACAAAGGATTAGCGATTTATCTTTTGAAATGTAAGTTTCTAAAATTTTCTTATCTTTTGTGAACTTTCTTCGCCATAGAAAAAAATTCTCCAGCACGTTGCAAAATCTCTTCATGCGCACGAACTCGTTGAGAAAGCGGAATGTCCGGAGTAGTTGTTTCAACAGTGATCGCACTTAAAGCGCCAGGTCCTTTTTTAATTTTATTACTAACGATAATTTTCTCAGCAGTAAGCAATTCGTCAATAGAAAAATCTCTTACTTTTCCAACAATCCCATTAACAATAGGTTCTCCAAACCGAGTCTCTCGTTGTTCATAAAATTGAAATCCTTTTTTCTTTAATAAGAAAACAATTTCCTTGGCAATAGGATCAATAGATCCTAATTTTCCCTGCGAATAAATATATAATTTTTTCCTGCTTTCATCTTCATGCAAATCAATAACCAAAAGAGGGGGATATTCTTTCGCGAATTCTAAAATAAAATTACATAGATTTCTAGCTATCACATTGGTAGGCTTATTTTTTCTTGGTTTTTCCTGATTTTTTAAACTAGGAAGCAGGTGATCTGCATCACCGACGCTTTTTGCCTCAATAGTTCGTGAAGCTCGTCGCAAATTAACATATCTCCAGTCGCGAGCATAACCAGCAGGATTGCATAGAGGGATTAATACAATAGGAATCTTTTTTGCCAATGCATTTAAAAAAACAATATTTTGAGCAATAGCATTCGGTCCAGCCGGCTCTTCTCCATGAACTCCTCCAATAATCCATAAAGCCTGCCCCCTTTTTTTCGTTGTAAAACCAAGGATATCTAAAGAAAATTTTTCCCACCTTTGCACAATTTCTTGCTTTCCTATAAGGTAAATGTCCCAAGCATTTTTATCAAGTTTTGAAAAAGAGCGATACAATCTCTCAATAGGCATTCGTTTGTCTTTACTGAATGTAGCTACTTTTGGGATTTCAAAATGAAACAAAGAAGTTTTCATATAGTAATAATTATAGTAAATTTATAAAGTATAGCAAAAGACTCTTAAAATTTCCCATTTGTCTTTTGATATATTCGGAAGAATTAAATTAAATAGAGAAAAATTTAAGTCTTACGTTATATCCCAAAACATTTATTAAGTTCTTTCAGTTTTTACCAATAGAAAAGAAAACATGAAAAAAAGAGTTGCAATCAACGGTTTAGGAAGAATTGGCAGAAATTTTCTCAAACTCGCGCTTGAAAAAAACCTAGATATTATTGCCGTCAATGATTTAACCGATCCAAAAAATCTCGCATACTTATTGAAATACGACAGCGTCTACGGTGTTTGGAATAAAAAAATTGAAGCTGGATCTAATTTTTTAAAGATTGACAATAAAAAAATTCTCGTTCTCAAGGAAAAAGATCCTGCCAGTTTGCCCTGGAAAATGTTAAATATTGATGTGGTGATTGAATCAACCGGCTTTTTTACTGAGCAGGCAGATAAGCATCTCAAAGCGGGAGCAAAAAAAGTTATTATAACAGCTCCCTGTAAAAATAATCAGATAACAATCGTCCCAGGTATTAACGACAATCTCTTAAAAAATCAAACAATAATCTCCGTTGCTTCATGCACGACAAATTGTTTCGCCCCAGTAGCCCACATTCTCAATCAGGAATTTGGCATTGAAAAGGGATTCATGACAACAGTCCATGCGTACACAGCAGATCAAAAATTGCAGGATGCTCCGCATGAAAAATATAGGAGAGGCCGTGCAGCAACTGAAAATTTAGTGCCAACAACTTCAGGAGTATTATCAGCAATCAGTCAAGTCATTCCAGAATTAAAGGGAAAAATTGATGGTTTAGCAATTCGAGCGCCAGTCATCTGTGGAAGCATCATGGATTTTTCAGTCATGCTGAAAAAACCAGTCTCCGTAAAAGAAATAAATGCCGTTCTGCAAAAATACTCACAAAAATATAAGAATATTATGGAATACAGCGAAGATGAATTAGTCAGCAGAGATATAATCAATAACCCTCATTCCTGTATTATTGACAGCCTCTCAACACAAATCATTGAGGATAAAAATGGCAAAGGAAATCTCGCAAAAGTCCTCGCCTGGTATGATAATGAGTTTGGATATTCAAATAGATTGGTAGATGTTGTTGAAATGTTGTGAAATCTCTGGAAATATATTATCAACCACAGGATTATTTTTAAACTCCCTATCTCTTGAGGGTCATGGAATTTGATCTGCAAGGAAGAAAGCCATTGTATACAACTCCTGATAACTCATTTTTATTTGTACCAAACACTGTTGATGGACCGCATGCTTATGATGTCATAATAAAAGGTCGAGATCATTTTTACATCCAGGATAGAACCTTGTCTGATCTTACTTCTCCTGATATTCCAACTGAAACGATAATGCGATCTCTTGAAATGATGTGTGGAGGAGTTGTCGACCACCTTTTGAAAAATAATGGCTTGTCTTCGAAAGATTTACATATCGCACTCTTGTGCTTGAGAATTGTAGAGCAACAAAGAGAAATTAATGATCTTTACTCTGATTCTAGAGTTTAAACATTTTTATTTTATTTTTTCTTCCTCAGCCCACACACAAAAAATCCTTCCATGTCGTTATCATGATGATATATTCGAACAGCCTTCTTCATCGACGGATGAAATGTTTTCTTTTTCCACTCAGTAATCCCAGGCCGAACAGCAAGTTCAACTGGTAGCTTATCACGAACATCAACAACCTCCACATCAAAAGTATCAAGCAAAAACTGAATAATCTCCTCATTTTCCTCTGGTGCATGTGTGCACGTCGAATAAATCAGCAGGCCGTCTTGTTTCAACAAAGGAATAACTGATGAAACAATTTTTTTTTGTTTTCGTGAAAGCATTTTCAATAACCCCTCACTCCATTCCAAATACGTTCTTGGCGAGCAGCGAATATTTCCTTCTCCAGAACACGGCGCATCAACAAGAATTTTATCAAATGCAAAACGCAACTTCGCAAGTTTTTCAGCAAGCTCATTCCCCGCATGCCGCGTCACAATAGTATTCGCAACACCACATCGCTCAAGATTTGCAACTAAAATCGCAATTCTTCCGATAGAAATATCATTTGCAATAATAGTTCCTTTATTATGCATCAGCGATGCAGCCTGCGTTGTCTTTGAGCCAGGTGACGCGCAACTATCAAGCAACAGTTCATCTTCACAAGGTGCAAGCGCAAGAATCGGCATCATGCTCGTTATCTCCTGGATATAATAGTATCCAAGCAAATGTTCAATTGTTTTTCCCAACTCTCCGGGCTTAAGTTCAGACTGAACAATCATAATTTCAGGATGAGCGACAAATGGCTGCCGAATATTCCATCCTTTCTTCTCAAGAATTTTTTTCATTTCATCAACGGAAATTTTCAGAGTGTTAACACGAATAGACTTGCGTGCAACAGTTTCCGCAACCCTAAAAAAATTTTTCACATCTTCCTCATCTCTCAAGAGAAGCTTCATGCGCTCAACAAATTTTTCTTTCGGAGGATATTTTTGCATAACAAATAAATCAAATAAATCTTAATAAAGGTATCAATTAACCACAATAACATTTATAATGTATTTCGTATGGAAAAAACTATGCCAGAAGTATATTTGATGCGGCGATTTGACATGAACGAATCTTTTCCACGCCCAGGTCCTGGAAAAATAGAACCTTACATTAATTGTTCATTTGTTTTAATGCATGAAGACGGCGGGTTCATCCCTCTTGAAAAACAAGGAGGGGGGAATGCACAGGGTTTATCTCAAGAAGCAATCCAAAAGCTAAAAACCCTGCAGGGAAGAGGATATCAAATCAGAGGAGATATCTGTCCGTTATATGAAGGCCACAACGTTATAAACATCGAAGGAGATGTAGAGATTTTCCAGCCCTTTGTGAGAGACTCTGCAGAAGACAGATTATTATTAGAACATCGTGTTGATGTAATGTTTGAAGAAGCAAATTAAACTAATTAAAGAGGTTCCATGAAAAAATTTGACGTTGTCGGTATTGGCAGTGCATTGCTTGATATTGTATATACTGTTCCTGACCAAGTGTTGCAAAAATTTGAGTTGCCAAAAGGAGGAATGAAACTCATTAGCAATAAGGAAAGCATACAACTTTTTGATGCACTCAAAGAACATGAGCCATCAGTAAATCCCGGAGGAAGTTGTTCAAATACCTTGGCAGGCATTTCGTGCTTAGGAAGCAAAACTGCATTCTTCGGAAAAATCGGCAATGATGAGCATGGTAACCTCTACGAATCAAAGACAATCCAAGCAGGTATTAATTCATTTCTCTCGCGCCATGCAACACAGCTCACCGGCCACGCCATAACCTTCATAACTCCCGACGGTGAACGAACATTTGCAGTACATTTAGGAGCATCAGCTGATTTGCACTTAAATGATTTATCAAAAGATATAATCACGCAATCAAAAATACTGCATCTTGAAGGATATCAACTTGAAATCCCGCAGATACAAGAGGCAATCATACATATCATTACCAGTGCAAAAGAAAACGACGTTAAAATTTCGCTTGATCTTTCAGACGCAGGACTGGTACAAAGAAATCATCCCTTATTCCAGCAATTTGTCAAAGAGCATGTTGATATTGTATTTGCAAATGAGGAAGAAGCAAAAAGTTTCACTGGTAAAAACCCAGAGCAGGCATTGCACGAGATAGCACAGCATGTTGACACTGTGATAATCAAATTAGGAGAAAAAGGAAGTTTAATCAAATCAAAAAATACTATGCATACAATACCTTCTGAAAAAACAACCGTTGTGAACACTAACGGCGCAGGCGACATGTATGCAGCAGCAATATTGCATAGCCTGGTGCAAAATACGAGCCTGGAATCTGCAGGAAGACTGGCAAGTTTCAGCGCAGCATTGATTGTTAACAGCCAAGGCACGCGTTTAACACCTGAACACCTCACTAAAATAAAGCTTTTAAACCCTCAAAAACAACTACCAGCTATGAAAGAAGTGATTATTGTGCCACTCAAAAAAGCAGAGTATAAAGTCAAAGATATTTCTCTTGCAGAGTTTGGCAGAAAAGAGATTGAAATTGCTGAAAAAGAAATGCCGGGATTAATAGCACTGCGAAAAAAATACGGTCCACTCAAACCATTGAATAAAATAAGAATTTCCGGAAGTCTGCACATGACTATTCAGACTGCAGTGCTGATTGAAACATTGCAGGAATTAGGGGCAGACGTGCGCTGGGCATCATGTAATATTTTTTCAACACAGGATCATGCAGCAGCAGCAATCGCGAAAGCAGGAATTCCCGTATTTGCATGGAAAGAAGAAAGTTTGAAAGAATATTGGGAATGTACAAAAAAAGCACTAGATTTCGGCGATGACGCAGGTCCACAATTGATTGTCGACGATGGGGGAGACGCAACACTCATGATCCATAAGGGAATTGAAATTGAGAATAATCCAGCACTGTTAGAATTAGATTATTCCGATGAAGGTGAAGATTTCAGAGAATTAATGATATGCTTGAAACAAATGTATTATGAAGATAAGCAATTCTGGCATAAGAGAATTAGCGACATTCGCGGCGTATCAGAAGAAACAACAACCGGTGTCCACCGATTATACCAGATGTTAGAAGAAAATAAATTATTATTTCCTGCAATTAATGTGAACGATTCAGTTACAAAATCAAAATTTGATAATTTATATGGATGCAGAGAAAGTTTGGCTGACGGCATAAAACGCGCAACTGACGTGATGATTGCCGGAAAAACTGCAGTAGTCTGTGGGTATGGCGACGTCGGAAAAGGATGCGCGCAAAGTATGCGAGGATTTGGAGCAAAAGTCATTGTCACAGAAATTGATCCCATTAATGCATTGCAAGCATCTATGGAAGGATATCCTGTTGAAATCATCGATGATGTGCTCGCAAAAGCAGACCTCTTCATCACCGCAACTGGAAATAAAGATATTCTTACACTCGAGCATATGATGAAGATGAAAGATCAGGCCATTCTGTGCAACATCGGCCATTTTGATAATGAAATTCAAATCAGTAGACTCAACAAATATCCCGGCATAAAAAAAATAAATATTAAGCCACAAGTGGATAAATACGTATTTCCCGACGGGAGAGAAATCTATGTGCTGGCAGAAGGAAGATTAGTAAACCTTGGGTGTGCAACCGGCCATCCAAGTTTTGTCATGAGCAATTCATTCACCAACCAAGTCCTCGCACAAATTGACTTGTGGAGAAATAATTATGCAATCGGAGTCTATCGATTACCCAAGCGCCTCGATGAAGAAGTTGCACGATTGCATCTGGAAAGAATCGGCGCAAAACTCACAAAACTCACGCCCGATCAGGCAAAATATATCGGCGTAAATCCCGATGGTCCGTATAAGCCTGAGCATTATAAGTACTGAGTATATTCTTGAGAAAATGAATTAAAAAAACATGGCAGTTGAACCGATGTCTTTCAAAGATTTTGCAGAATCAAAAGGATTAGTTTTACAAGAACAACACACATTCAATAAATTAATCGCATATGGAACCTTAATTGTAGCGTGTACTTCTATTATAGAAATGTTTCAGAATATTCTTGTGCAACAAATCAGTATGGGGGCTATTCTAGTCCTTATTGTATTAATTCTGTGGGCAGTTGTAAAGCAAGCTTACGAGTACAATCATCTAAAAAGATGGTACAACAAGAATCTTCCTCATAGGATAGTTATGTCTGATTATTAAAAAAATTTAGTAAGAAATTTAAACATATTTTAATTTCATCATATACACCCCATCCCTCATAACTTTAAAAAATAAGAATTCTTTTTATCAGATGCCAAAAATAGGTATCATCGGCGGAAGTGGATTAGACGATCCTCAACTTATCACAAACTACCAGGAAAAATCCGTTGATACGCCCTATGGAAAACCAAGTTCTTCATTAACTGTCGGAAAAATCCAAGGCGTAGATGTGGTGATTCTCGCTCGGCACGGCAAACACCACGAAATATATCCGTCAAACATTAATTTCAGGGCAAATATTTCTGCGCTCAAGCAAGAGGGTTGCACACATATTATTGCTACCAGCGCCGTCGGATCATTAAAAGAAGAAATAAAGCCCGGAGACTTAGTCTTTCCGGATCAATTCATCGACTTCACAAAATTTAGGAAAAATACGTTTTTTGACAAATATGGCGACGTGAAACACATAGGCATGGCAGAGCCTTTTTCCAAGGAACTCAGAAAATTATTAATTCAGGAAACAAAAAATCTGCAGTATAATTTTCACCAGAAAGCAACAATTGTTGTCATTGAAGGCCCTAGATTTTCAACCAAAGCAGAAAGTAATATGTTCAGAAATTTTGCTGACATCATCGGCATGACAACCTTTCCAGAAGTTGCATTGGCAAATGAATTGGAAATTCCGTATGCAAGCATCGCAATGTCAACCGATTATGATTGCTGGAAAGAGGGAGAAGAGCCCGTCACCTTTGAAATAGTGATGCAGCGCATGAAAGAGAATGCAGACAAGGTAAAAAAATTACTGGTAAGCGTTATTCCCAAACTTGCAGAAAATGATGAAGAATTTATAAAAAATAAAATCCGGACAATTCAGAATTTTCCAAAGCCGGGAATCATGTTTCGCGATATCACAACATTATTATTAGATCCTGAAGCGATGAAAAAAACAATAAATATTTTTTACAATCGATACAAAGAAAACAAGATTGATGCAGTTGCAGGAATAGAATCGCGTGGATTTATCATCGCCGGCATTCTCGCAGATAAATTAAATAAAGGGATTATCCCAATTCGAAAAAAAGGAAAACTCCCGTATCAGACAGTAAGTCAGGAATATGATTTGGAATACGGCAAAGATCACATTGAGGTCCACAGCGATGCAATTAAGCCGGGTGACCGTATTTTGCTCATCGACGATCTGATAGCAACGGGCGGAACCGCACAAGCTTCAGCACAATTAATAGAGAAACTAGGCGGAAAAATTGAGGAAATTGCGTTCATCATCGAACTTCCAGAGTTAAAGGGAAGGGAAAAATTAAAAGAGTGGCCGGTGTTTTCCGTTGTTCAATTTGAAGGCGAGTAGGAAATTGTTATAAATCCATCCCAACTTTACCTTTCATGAAATTGAATGTCCCCTTTTATCTGCAAACTACTTCTTTAAATTGCGGGCCTGCGGCATTGCGAATGGTCATTTCTTATTTTGACAAAGATCTGGGCATTGCACTATTAGAAAAAAGAACAGGCATACAGGAAGGCAAAGCAGTACTAACTTCACAAATAGCAATTGCAGCAGCTCGTTCTGGTTATGATGTAGAATTTTTTTCAAAACATATTTCTTTTAATGAAGAAAATCTAAAACTGGATTTCTACAAAAAATATTCTGATGCTGCCATGCGATCAGGAAAAACAATTGAAGAGGCGAGAAAATTAGGGGTACAAATAGGTGAAAAAGTTTTATCGCTTAGTGAGTTATTGCAGAAAATAAATGAAAGGAGCATTCCTATTGTGCTGCTTGACTGGAACGTTATCAAAGGCGTAAACGGTTATCAAGGGCATTTCGTACCAGTCGTTGGATACAACGACGAATCTATCTACGTTCATAATCACGGATTAAACAATCCTCAAGCTTTTTTCCCGATTAAAAAAGAAGTGTTTGAAAAGTCCAGAAAAGCGCAAGGAACAGATGAAGATATTCTTGTTATCAAAAAGAAAATTTGAAATAACCGGAAAACTACCGGAGTATAGCTATTAATAGTCTCTTTCATTAAGATTAATATGAAAAGAGGAAAACCGCGTAATAAAAATAACAATCTCAAAAAAACAATTCTTATTACAATTTTCTCTTCAATCATTTTCAGCCTTCTGGCAGTCTACATTCAGATTAACGGTCAAAAAAGCAACAATGGTTGCAGTTATCTTGATCCTATCACAATTGACCTGCTTGCATTTATTGCTGGATTATTTTTAGTCGTAGAAGGATTTGCTCGCATTATCGAGAATAAAGATGCATTGCTCAAACAACAGTTTAGCAGAATGGTCCGCGTAGCAGGCGGATTCGCAATTATGACATTGCATGTCATGCAATTTCTGCATAAGTAATTAGAACTCTTCCAATCGCATCTGCTTCTTTCCTTCAATCAATTGATGCACATCAACTTTGAAAACTTCAAAAATATTCTCCACTGCCGGCAAGATCTGGTTTTTCAGGTAATAATCCATGTCATATTTTCCTTTTTCCGTCGGAAGTTTTGCCCGATCCCGGACCAAAGACTTTTTCTCGCCACTCTCTGCAATATAATATTCTATCAGCATGCCAATGGTAACCGGCATTCCTAGTTCACGCATTTTTTTTGCAATCGTAACATGCGGATTGATTGATTTATACTCTTCAATCGATTTTTTCAGTTGCGTTCTGATGACCAGCGAAGATAGATCCACTTTTCTCTCTTTTATTTTTTTGATGATGTCTTTGACATATTCTAGCGCTTTTTTTTCATTGCCGTTTTTTAAAATAAGCTCCAAAACCTCATTTTGCGTATCACGGGCAAGCGCGCACCAGTCCCTTCGCACCGTCTCAAATCCTCTAATTCGTAGATTTCCTGATTCATCAAGCAGGGCATATTTTTTCTTGGCACCAAGCTCGCCCGTTCGTTTTGTTACCCAAATGCCCCGTCGGTAAAATCCTTCCAAATCAAGTTCCATAATACCGGGAAGTTTTTTGTTTATTTCGTCAAGCAATGCTAACACTTCTTTTTTGCTGCGATCGCCCTGCAAAAAAGCGATGCTGTCAGTATCAGAATAAACAATTTTATAATTATTCTTTTCAATAAAAGAAATGGTTTCCTTAATCGCTGTGCGTGCAAGAGCAGCAGCCGCAGCAGCTGCCTCCCTGCAATAATATCGCGCGCCAAAAAATCCCAGATACCCGTACGAAGCATTCGTGAGTAATTTGAATGCATTGCTTCGCGCTTTCAAAATCGGCGAAGGATTTTTTGCAAGTTCTTTTTTATACTCTTTTCTTTTTTCAATAATCTCTTTCAGCATCTGGGGAAAAAATGCCTCATCTTGGGAAAAATACGCATGTTTCTCTGTAATATCAACATCCAAAGTCCCCCTTTCTTTTTTTTGACTATAGGAGGATTTTGAAAGATTATATGAAACAATGACGCTGCCGTACATGCTCGTGAAATCAAAAAAAACCACGTCCTCATACAATCCCGGCGTAGGCTGAAATACAAACGCGCCCTCGTATTTTTCCTCGTCTTTTCGTGCTCCTATTTCGTCATAATGGGGTCGTTTCTCAATGATTTCGTTAAAGGGGGCAATATGATGGATGACATAATTTTCAACCTGTGCAGACATCGAATCACGCGAAACGTCAAACAACGGCTCCTGAATAATCGTTGTAAACTCTAATAGGTCAGGCCATAATTTTTTAGTGAGCTTGTACGTAAGAATTGAATCCTGCAGGTTATATTCAAAATAATCGTCCCATTCATGGTCAGCTATTTTTGAAGAATGCTTGTGCGTCCATTCATGTTTCTTCTCTCCTAAAAATTCGCTTGCAACTTCATTTAATGAAAGTGTTTCTGACTGCATGTATTGCGCATAGGTAACCCTGATAAACCGCAATAAATCAATATGAACAATACCTTTTATTTTTCCAGTGGTTAATCTCCCGCGTGAAAACGCGGGCGAAGAGCCATCAATACCCAAAGGTAGTTTCATACTGTTTTTATCAGCACGCGCCCGCAAATAAGGCAAATCAAAACCATCAGAAAAATACCCGACAAGAATATCTGGATCATATGCCTTAACAGCGCTTGCAAACTGCTCAAGCATCGCCCCTTCATCCTTAAAATGCTCGACATATTTTTTCCCCGATGCTTTTTTCCAGCTCAAAACCTTTTTAAAATTCTCTCCCACAAGACTTATCATCACAATAGATCCTTTACCGATTTCAAATTCATCTGTCTCAATGTCATACGCCAGTATTTTTGGCGTAAACACCTTTTGTTTTTCTTCCGGTATTATACTAATTTTTTCCGCCTTCAGGCATAATTCAACGTCAAGACTTTTATCGATGCCGCCAAACTCAGAGGAGTTATTCAGCATTTCTCCTTCAATCTCATGCCATAACAAAGGCTGCAATTTTCTCTCAAGAATATAACGCGTCATAAAAGGAATATCATACTCGCGTATCTTTTCTATTTCCTTGCAATCAATCTGCTGAGAAATCTCATATGCATCTTTATGATTGCTGATAAATACTTTTATAGCACGAACTTCTTTTTCCAGAAAATATTTTCTATGAGCCTCGGTTTTCAGAACAGAAGATTCTCTTCCTGCATTGTGCAGCCGAATTTTTTCTATTTTTTTTTGTATTTCATTCATTCTTTTCTCGGAAACTCCTTCCTTGAGCACAACCCAGAAAAAAACATCACACGAGTCAATCATGCACATGCGCTTGCCCTTGTCAGTTCTTCCAATTATTTTTGCATAGTTCCTGCCTTCAAAATCAAAATAGTCATAGTCTATCGGAACAAAGGTTGCTTTCATATCCTATAAAAAAGAAGGAATTATTTAAAGATGACTTTTAATCTATTTGTCTCAACAATCTCTCAACCGGTAATCTCCCGTACCATTCCCAGAATAAAAATCAGGCTGAGGATACTGATGACAAGCCAATGAATGCTCATCACATATTCTGGTCTTCGATCGCCGAGCTTTTTTGATTGCCTGTTCATAAGTAAGATCATAATTGCCGTGATGCCTCCGGAAACAACACCTCCAATACCTAAAATAGAAATAAAACTCAATCGATTAAAAAAATGCAATAGCAAATAAATAAGCAAAGGCACAATACTCATCAGAAGATAGCTCATCTTTTTTGAGCATTTCAAATCAAGCCGGTACACATCTTTTAGCGCAAAGCTCAACGTAAAATAGGCAGTGAACATCGTCAGAATACCGAGCAGCGTAAATAATTTTCCCAGGCCAATCGTCGCAACTTCAGGAATCTTTTCAAAAGCACCAACAATCGTAAAACTAAAAATTGCATACAAGATGATAGGAATCAACACGCCCAATATGATCGCCTTCTTGAATTTTTTCTCGCTTCCTTTGATGATCATTTCCAGTTCTGGAATAGAATTAAATCCCATCAGTGCAAATAATATCACGCCAAACGGCAGAAAAAAATACTGAGGGGAAACAGCATAGATATATTCTGATTGTACGCGCGGTAGATACAGAACAGCGATCAATAAAATAATACCAATAACTCCCAACACTCCATAGGTGGAAATTTTTCTAAAACCCCGTAATCCTTCACGTAATAATAAGGTCATAAGGAGCCAAAATCCACACGCAAAATACACGGCATAATCAACAGAGCCAGTGAAAATATACGACAAACTCTGTCCCTCACCGATCAGATAGGCAAGCAGTGCCGAATACACACCAAACAGCACTGAAAAAAACATGAGTATCTTCCACTTTTTCCCAAGATATTTTTCAGTATAGCCAATCAATTGCAGTTTCGCTTTTGTCCGGAGTGCAACTTCACCCAAGCATAAAAAAAGATATAGCATGATTGCACCGATAATAACCAGCCAGAATAAGCCAATAAAAAATCCTGCCTGCGAAAAGACAAAAGGTAATCCTAAAATACCCGCACCAATAATATTTCCTGACAAAGTAAATGCAGTTCCCAGGAATTTATTGTTAAATTTCATTTACCCTCTTTTTATTCTAGAACAATTAATAATTTAAATACGTTTTCCCTCTGCTTAGCATGGGTTTGGATATTCCTTGTGGATTAGTCTACGGAAATAAAATTGATGGAACCACAAAAATAATTTATCATCTTGTTCTCGCAACCGATCCGCAGTCAGATTCGTATGCCGAAGAAATGATGTACGTTCATCGTTCAGGAACCCTCGTTGTGAATCACACGCGCCATGCAAGAAGTATTGCCGGGTTTTTCGAACAATTAGCTGATCAAAAAATATTTTTATTATCAGATCACCAATTCTCTGATTTCCGGAATTTTTATGATAACCGAAGAGATACAAATTTTTCAAGAAGTCAATTCTATGATAAGTATCCTCCTTCTTCACGGCTCGTTCAAACAGCTACATTATAAAGAGCTGTACACTAATCAATAACTTATTAAATACTTATTTCGTGAAAAAACCAAGAGCCTGTAGTTTAATGGATAGAATAAGCGGCTTCGGACCGCTTGATCGGGGTTCGATTCCTCGCAGGCTCATTTTATATCTAAGAAACTCTTAAAAACTACTTTTTATTATCTAATCATGGACAAGCAAAAAAAAATCGACATTATTAAACAATTTCAGAAAGAAATTATTCTTCTTGGTCAGATAGGAGGATTATTGGGTTGGGATCAGCAAACATACATGCCAAAGCAAGCTGCTTCAGGAAGGGCTGAGCAGGATGCACTCATGAGCAGCCTCATTCATCAAAAGGTTACCGACGATACATTTTTCAATGCGATACAGCAGTTACAAAAAGAAAAACTTGATCCAAGGACACAAAAGCTCGTGGAAAAAACAGCCAAGGATTTGCAAAAATCACGAAAACTTCCGCCAGAGTTCGTTGAAGAATTATCGAGGACAACCTCGCTTGCATTTACTGCATGGCTTGAGGCGCGAGAAAAAAATGATTTTAAAATATTCCAGCCGCATTTGGAAAAAGTTGTCGCCTTAAAGCGAAAACAGGCAGATTATCTTGCGCTGTATCCTCATCGTTATAACTCATTACTCGACGACTATGAAGAAGGCATGACGATTGAAAAATTAAAACCGTTCTTTGAAGAATTAAAAGGCGGACTTCTCAAATTATTAGAAAAAATAAAAATCTCAAAGCAATACAAAAATCAGAAAATAAACCTATTGAACAAGAAATTCCCAAAAGAAATGCAAGTAGAACTTGCAACTGACGTATTTCGAAGAATTGGATTGCCAGAACAAAGTTCACGCATCGATTTCGCCGAGCATCCGTTTGAAACAAGATTAGGAGTAAATGACATTCGAATCACGACAAACGTCAGAAGCGATCCCCTTTTTTCATTCACGTCAACAATTCATGAAGCAGGGCATGCATTATATGAAATGCATCTGTCAGAAAAAGCACGCTACGACTTTTTGGAAAGTTCTCCCAGTCACGGCATGCACGAATCGCAATCCAGATTCTGGGAATTATTCATCGGTGGAAGCAAAGCGTTTTGGAATTTTTATTTTCCTCAGTTCAATAAAAAATTCGATCTCAAAACAAGTATGGAAAACTGGTACAATGAAATTAATCAGGTTGAACCTTCACTCATCAGGATAGAATCAGATGAAGTGCATTACTGCCTGCACATTATCCTCAGATTTGAGCTTGAAGTCGGTTTATTAGAGGGAAGTATCCAGGTAAAAGACCTTCCAAAATTATGGAATGAAAAAATGCAAACCTATTTCGGTATAACGCCAAAGACAGACAAAGAAGGCGTGCTGCAGGATGTGCACTGGTCAGGCGGCTCATTAGGCTATTTCCCGACGTACGCGATCGGAACTGTGTACGCATCACAATTATATGCTGCACTGAAAAAAAACCTACCTGCTATAGAAAAAGATATTCAGAAAGGAGATTTCTCAAAAATCAGGGAATGGCTGAAGCAAAATCTGCACGTGCATGGAGCATTCTACCTCGCTGACGACTTAATTAAAAAAACAACAGGAGAAGGATTGAACCCAAAAATTTTTATTGATTATTTGAATGAGAAGTATAAGGAAATTTACAAATTCTAATTAAGCTAATTTCGAACCATTTCCCACTTTTCTTTCAGGTTGTGCTAAAACAACTTCTCCATTTTCACCTACAAATCCCGTAGTCAAAAACTCTGAAATAAAACTGCCAATCTGTTTCGGAGGAAAGTTAACAATACCAATAATTTGTTTTCCAAGAAGTTCTTTTTTATCATAAAGTTTAGTTATCTGTGCACTTGATTTCTTGATTCCTAATTCACCAAAATCTGCCCATAACTTATATGCAGGCTTCTTTACTTCAGGGTAATCTTCTATCTTTATGATGGTTCCTACTCTAATTTCAACTTTCTCAAAGTCATTCCAACTAATAGTCTCCATTTTTTTATTAATGACAATTCCTTTAAAAAGTATCACATTCTACGTCATTTCCCAATATTTATAAAACCCCTCCTCCTCTTTTCTGTAATGAAACCTGCTAAAGAAACAACAGAAAAAAAAGAATCAAAAGAAATAAAAGACAATAAAGGAATTACCGTTGAAAAAGATAATTTTTCTGAATGGTTCACGCAATTAATGATAAAAGCAGAACTTGCTGATTACTCAAAAGTTTCCGGCTGCATCGTGTTTAGGCCTGCATCCTACGCGATCTGGGAAAAATTAGTGAAAGAAATTGACACACAATTTAAAAAAATAGGAATAAAAAATGCATACTTCCCTCTGCTTATTCCTGAAAGCTTGCTGACAAAAGAACAGGATCATGTTCAGGGATTTACGCCGGAAGTTGCCTGGGTGACGCATGCGGGTGACAAAAAATTAGATGAAAAACTTGCAGTAAGGCCAACAAGTGAAGCAATCATTTACGATTCATACGCAAAATGGGTTCGCTCTTGGAAAGATCTGCCGCTTAGAATAAATATCTGGAACTCTGTCGTGCGGTGGGAATTCAAGCATCCCGTGCCGTTTTTAAGAACCCGAGAATTCTTATGGCAGGAAGGTCACAATGTCTACGCAACACACGAAGAACTGCTTAATGACAGGGATAAAATTTTAAGCATATATGAAAATTTCTTAAAAGATTTCATGGCCTTGCCCGCCCTCGTCGGGAAAAAAACAGACAAAGAAAAATTTGCCGGCGCTGTTGATACATATTCTATAGAACTGCTTATGCCCAATGGAAAAGCAATTCAGGGTCCGGATTATCATGATGATGGGCAGAACTTTGCGAAAGCATACAACATAGAATTTCTCAATAAAGAAAGCAAAAAAGAACATGCATATCAATCAACCTACGCCATAACAACACGAATGCTTGGAGTTATGTTCGCCATTCATTCTGACGAAAAAGGATTGATCATCCCGCCAAAACTTGCAGAGCATCAGCTCGTTATTGTTCCTATTCTGACAAAAGATGACAAGCAGAAAGTGTTAAAAGAAGCAGAAAAAATAAAAAAAGATCTTGCAGCATTCAATCCAAAGATTGACGAGAGGGAAGAATATTCTCCCGGCTGGAAATTCAGCGAATGGGAATTAAAAGGAATTCCATTAAGGATTGAAATCGGGCCAAAAGACTTGGAAAAAAAACAGGCAGTGATTGTGAAAAGAACCGACGGAAAAAAGAAAGAGGTAAAATTAACACAACTCAAAAAAGAAGTTGAAAAGGCACTTGAAGAAATCCAGAAAGAATTATACGATAAGGCGGAAAAAAAACTCAAAGAAAGCATGACAAAAGCAGAGAGCGTAAAAGAATTGCAAAATGCTGTTGCCAATAAAAAAATCGCGCTGGTTCCGCTCTGTAGCTCACCCGAATGTGAAGACGTCATCAAAGAAAAAACAACCGGAATAAAAACACTCAACATGCCGCTCGAGCAATCCGCAAAAGGAAAAAAGTGCATTCAATGCAATCAGCCGGCAGCATATCTGGTGTACATGGGGAAAAGTTATTGATCTGTAACAAAATTTATAAATCTGACTTTTATACCTAGTTAATGAAATCATTAATCGATCGATTGAATCTATTCAATACAGATCCTGATGATTTTGGGATACCTGATGCAGAATCAGATGCATTGGGAGATGATGAAGACTCCTTTGATCAAGGATACTCGAGTTCTTACATCAGAGCTTCTCAATATACTCTTTGATTCTGGATAAAAATTTAAGCACCAAAAAATTTAAAAGTAATTATTTCTGAGAAACTTAATGGTTAACGATTTAACAAGTGAAGAACTTGCAAAAAGATATGTTCATTTTACTGAGAAAGTATATGGGGAGCAATTGAGAATCTTAAATCCTGCAGCATCTTTTGAATTTTTTTCATATCAAGATTTAGAGGACTTGGTATTAGAGCAATTAAATTTATATCCCCTTATCATGCGTGAGAGTGTGAGAAACAATCTTCCGGTTCCAGATCCTCCTTCATTGCATTACACTGTTTTTTTCATTAAACACCCGGATTTGCCTCATTTGTATCCGCAGATCGATCCATTTTCTCTTTCCGAAGATCAACTTGAAAGATTAGTACGAGCTGTATTTCCTGAAGAGGTTTTAGGTGAAGTAGAGGATCTTATTCTTCGGGCAAAACGCCAACAGATACGAGAGGATTATAAACTTTCCCATAACAACAGTAGATCGCAAGGAGGAAAAAGTTCTCCTAAAAAAGCCAGAAGTCCGTCTTACACGCCGTATGCTCGTGCTCGAAATTGTAACGGCGGCGGACATAATTATTAATCAACAAAACACTTCGCCACAATCAACGGAAATAAAATAGTTGCATCACCAAACACCTTGATTGACGCAAGGCCTTTTTCTTTTCCCGCAGGTTTTAATTTCCCCCAGGAAACTGCCTCATCTGGCCGTGCATTACTATCCGCACCATCCCATTCTTCGCCGGTGTTAATATACACTGAATACTCTGCACCATTGCGCATCATGTTTGCATTCAGGATATGATGTTTCATAATCCCTTTTCCTAAAATAATAAGTCCTGTTTTTTTCCGCGTGATCGTAAACTCGTTCAATTCATGAATATCGTCGGTGATATCCATCTTAAAGTCAGGATGTTTGTATTTGAAAAAATGAATCATATCTCCGAGCGAGCCGTCGGTGATTGCGGGGCAGTACACCGCTATATCGTTCTTCCAGCACCAATAATAGATACTCTCTTTGTTATTAATTTTCTCGCCCAATCGTTTGATAAACTGGCTCACCGAGATAATCTTCCCTGTTTTCTTCTGCTCCGCATACAATTCCTCCAAAATCGGCATGATAAACGCTTCAGATGCGACGTAGCGCGCGTTAGGAACTAAAATATTTCCCGTTCGATTAACTCCCTGTTCACGCAACAGTTCCCCTGATTCAGAAAATGTTCCGATTTTAAAATCACCAAAACATTTCACAAAATCTTCCTCAATACCTCCCGCTGTTGTCACAATGACATCAATCTTTTTGTGTTCAGCAAGATAGCGAAAAACATCGCGTAAACCTGATGTCACCATATTCGACGTATAACCCAAAAAGATTGTGACCTTCTCTTCCCGCATCTTTCGAATAATCTCAAGTGCCTGCGCAAAATGCGTTGCCTGAAAACCAGTAGTTAAATAACTATCAAGCAACTTCTCATAATTAACTTTCCCTCGGACAAAATCATTAAAATCAAATCCTCTGACAGAAAGGCCTGTCGGCTCTTTCGACGAGAAAAGAACATTTTCCCGCCCAATCTTTTCGATAGTTTTCTTAAGTGTTGTAGTTTTTGTAGCCATAATAATCAAAATAAATTTAATAGAAGTACAACTAATGAAGAGGAATTGCCAAACTTTCTGCCCGCAACTGAAGTGTTTTCATAAAGAAGAGGATATTTTTTGGTATATAAATGTTTTTAAGGAAGATGATTCTTTCTTACACATGGGCAAAATATATCTTCTTACAGAAATGATGCCAGAACAAGTGGAAAGAGTATTTGAAAGAAATCTGTTCGAAGAGAAGAATGGAAAAGGAACGGTGATCAATCCTGCAGATGGTTTTCATAATCCTGGTCCAGTGGAATTCCTTGGAATGACTGCACTAGGAGAGGGAGATTTAAGAGGAGTAGTTTTTTTGGATATGGTATATGCATGTAATAATGCAGGATTGCCGTTGCCGCAAACAAATATTGCACTGACACCAACCTTTTGGGCCGATTACGTTCTGACCAGAGATGCCGAAAATTGTATACGGGGATTTAAGCAGACAAAGCCTTTCGCATTGTATGATTCAACAAAAAAATCTCTCGATGCAGATTTATTAAAGCAGTTTTTACAGCTATAAGCTTTCTAGCTTTTTCTAAAATCACCTAAACCCAAAAAATTTCTCTAATGATGTGGCAGGTGCTGGAGCTCCACGTATTGATCCTTTTTCTCCGCCATAGGGGAAACTTGCCATGCCATAATTTTTCTTAAGAATATCATAGATCAAAAAAGTAAGATCCATTGCATCTCTCAATGCAACACTGCGTACAAATGCTTCCGCATACGAATCTTTTTTGACCCCGTTTTTTTTGAGTTTCTCCAGTTTTTCTTTCTTTAATTCGTTTTCATCTTTTTTCTTGAATTTGAAAAGTCCAAAATTGAACAGAGAGGAAAACGGATCGCCGACCTCTTTCTTCTCGTCTTTTTTGTCTTCCAAGAGTTCATCAATATCAATCTTAAGCTGCGCAATGGAGTCATCAGTCATGCCTTGCACGAGTTTCAGCGCACTTTCCAGGTCAGAGTCTCCTAGTTTTACTTCCAGCATCTTAAGTTCGTCTTCATTCAGTGCATACGCTTTGAATTTGATTTCTGCTCTGCCTCCGAATACAAAATTTTGTCCGACTTTGTTCGGAATGCCGGTAAAACTAAAGTCAACAAGAACAACTGCATAATATTTTCGTATTTTTTTGACGATGTGCTTGAAATCTTCCGGTAAACTTGCGCGCTCCAGTCGTGTATTGGTCGCAGCTTCATCAACCTTTATTTCCCGTTTTCCCATCAAAGACAGTTCTAACAGCAGCGTATTAAATGCAGTGACCAGCGCAGGACTTCTTTCAAGTCGTTCGCTTTGCATAAGTTTTTCAGCAGCACGAAGATATGGTTTTGCCCAGCGTGCCTGCAGTTTCAGCGCCGACACTTGCGACTTTAAATAACTCTTCTCAATTTCATAGCGCTTTTTAAGTTCCATTTCGCTTCTTTTTTTCCATTCAAAAAATTCCTGCACACGCGGCTTTAAAATCCTCTTCACTCGATCGTTCAGATCCATCTTATCAATACCCTGGGGAGAATCTGCAAAAAGAAACGCATCACGCAGTGTCACAAACTGCAGATTTCCGCTTGACAATGCATTGATGCTTCCTTGTCCGCGTTGAATGTCAACCTTATCCATCCATATCTGCTTCAGTGCAAGAATGCCAGCTTCTTTTACAGCCTTGTCAGGAGAGTTTGCCGCATCATAATGACTGAGGCGAATCTTGAATTCTTTCAGATCGTAAATTAAATTGAGCACGCTGCGCAAAATACTGTTCATGGTCCCCATAATACGCATTGCCTGCTCCTGCATTTGCGATTTTTTTAATCCCAATTCAGAAAAATGCCCGCTTCCCGGAGAAGACGCAAAATTATCGACGAGCTTATCCCGATCAAGCCCAATTTTTCCCATAAAGTCAAGAATCCAAAAATAGAGCGGCTCAAGTGCTTCAGTCGGAGAGTCATAAATAAGCGTATGAACAAAATCAGATGCACCTCTTTCTTTGTAATACGGGCTTACCTCTTTTAATTTATCTTCAACCTCTCCCATGATTCACCACTACTATCTCACGCCTTTTTTGTTTATAAAATATTCTGTTTCAGCTCATCAAATAAAAACTAATTCTTCTTCATAAAATCCATGACGCTTTTTTTCTCAAATTTTAATATAACTGCAGAATCACTATCCACAAGCATGTTGATGATACCAAGCCCTTCAAGCATGCAAGTAAGATTCCAGATTTGTATTTCGTTATCCTCTGATTCTTTCCCCACATGCCGCTGCACCACTGCAATTATCTTTTGCAGCTTCGGGATGATCTTGTTGTCCGCAAGCGCTTTTTTTGCAATGATAATCATTTGGTCATGATCAATCGTGATTTTTTTCTCCAGTGGTTTTAACTGAGGCCTTCCTGCAACTTGGATCAATTCGTCTTCCTGCACAGTAATATTTCCCAAATCATCAACACTAAAAGAAAAAATACTTGTATCATTCTTATAATCAATAGCCTGCTTATTATCGTTCCCCACCATATCAATGATGAAAAAACCCGCACATAATGTTGCATCAGGATGTTTCTGCTGAAAATCTTTGAACACATCACTCGATTCAATTGTCTGCACCAGTTCATTAAATGACATCAGAAATAAACAGCACGCGAGTTTAAAAAAATATGGATGATTATATCACGATTAACTGCAGTAAACTTCAGGAAGATAATCTAAGCTATATAACATTTGCACTTCTTGAGACATTCTTCGTCCTTGTTTTACCGCTTCTGCTTGAGAGTCTGCACGTAGCGGAAATGTGAACTCTCGCTGTATGTTGCCAGCTTTATTACGATATCCAAAATAGATTCTCCAGTCTTCTGTACAAGAATATTGACTTTTATAATCTGAGTCAGGAGTTATTTCAATTACGGTTCTCTCAATTCCTTCTTGCTTAATAGAACTTTCAAAACTAATCCTAGCTGCATCACAAAGCAGAATAATCCGAAGAAGAGGATGCAAGTCTTCAAGTTTTGCTTTGACTTCAACCATATCAATAATAATGATTAAATATTTAAATAATTAATGATATTAAAAGATTAAGAAGCTCTTCCCAAAAATTTCTGCAGTATTTTTACGAACCAAAACATTTATATAGTAGCTATCTATTGTATATACATAAAGTATATACGCTTTCGGGCTATATACTTTCGAAACACCTCTTTTCCCCTGGAAGAGCTAAGACATGCTTCGCATGAAACTGGCCCTTACAGGGTTTGATAATAAACAAAAAAACAAACATGAGACAATCACATAGTACCGGCGAGAACAATTCAGAGCCTTATATCAATTCTATAAAAAATATCGATTGTACATTTTTTTTAGCTAAACTTTCTAGAGACTAATATGACTGATCTTTTTGACAATAAAATAGTATGCAGAAAATGCAGTGTTGAGATGAAGCCGACTCAGTTAACACGAAACGGTTTTATATTGCGTGCAGTCCACTGCACAAAATGCGACGAAAAAATTATCCATCCAAAAGACGATCATGATTTTCAAAGTTTCATGACTCTGCGAAAAAAAGAATTCAATGTCAAGATGAGGTTTGTTGGAAATTCATATGCAGTATCAATTCCAAAGGAGATTGTCAATTTCATCAAAGAGCATGAACGAATCATGAACGATATGGTGAAGATGTGCTTTGAAGAATTCGGAACACTTCGCTTAAATTTTGGATCGACGAATGGAAATGGGAACACTACTCAGAATGATATTAACGAGACTAAATTAAAAAAAGTTAAGATAAATTGAGAAATAAAATAAAACAATGAAATTGCAATTCAATCTAAAAAAATTATTGACAAGTGCATTATTCCTTGGAGCCAGCGCAGGACTTATGGTCAAACACATGGAAGACACGCGCTATCCTAAAGTTATATTCGACGGAAATAGAAATAGAAAACACATAACAATAACTGATTATAGACAGCCGATAATATTATCGACGGAAGAATTACTGCCCGGATACACCTTAACGGAATGCTATCAAGACTCGGATAAAGATGGATCAGTAGACCGCTACGGAATGTCCAAAATATCAAGCAATGCAGCTGATTCCATAAAATGGGGAGTAACACCGCAAGTCCAATCAGATTATCAAAACTATCTAAATCAAATAAGAAAACTACAATAAAACATGTCAAACAAAGGAATAAAATTGCGCGTGGCAGAAGCATTGCAGGATGATGCATACAGAGGAATAGCAAGAATTGATTTTGAAATCATGAAAGAGCTGGGCATCCGAAGAGGCGATGTCATTTCTATTAAAGGAAGCAGGGAAACGGTGGCAATTGCAGACAAAGCATATCCTGCAGATGTCGGCGAGGGAATCATTCGTGTTGATGGTATTATCAGAAAAAATGCACGAACCGGAGTCGGAGAAACAGTTATCATCAACAAGGCAGAAGTCAGAGAAGCAAAAAAAGTCACCATAGCGCCTGCACAAAAAGGAATCAGAGTCCAAGGCGACATTAAACCAGGATTATTAGGAAGAGCAATTGTCAAAGGAGATATTCTAGTGCTGGGTGGAGTCCAAAGACGAAGAGAACTCATGAACGAAGAATTTGGTTTTGATGATATTTTCAGTGATATTTTTGGAGGGTTCAACAATTTAGGCGGCATACAGCAGATTAGATTCATCGTCGCAAATTCAAATCCTGCAACACCATGCGTCATAACAGAAAACACTGAAGTTGTGTTAAGCAATAAGACAGTTGAAGTCTCTGAAGAAACTATTCCAGAAGTTACCTATGAGGATATCGGCGGATTGACTGATGAAGTAAAAAAAATCAGGGAAATGGTTGAATTGCCTCTGAAACATCCTGAGGTATTTGAGCGATTAGGAGTTGAGCCACCAAAAGGCGTGTTGTTATATGGTCCGCCAGGAACCGGAAAAACACTATTAGCAAAGGCAGTGGCAAATGAGTCTGACGCAAATTTTATTTTACTTAATGGGCCTGAAGTCATGAGCAAATTCTACGGCGAGAGTGAGAAAAAAATTCGCGATATTTTTGAAGAGGCTGAAAAAAACGCACCTTCTATTATTTTTATTGATGAGATTGATTCTATTGCGCCACAACGAGAAGATGTCGGAGGCGAAGTTGAACGGCGAGTGGTATCCCAATTATTAACAATGATGGATGGACTGCAAAGCAGAGGAAAAGTTGTTGTCATTGCAGCAACGAATCGACAGAATGCAATTGATCCTGCATTGCGAAGACCAGGACGATTTGATAGGGAATTAGAATTGCGGGCTCCAGATAAAAACGGACGATTGCAGATTTTAAAAATTCATACACGGGGAATGCCACTGACAAAAGATGTCGATTTAGATTATCTGGCAGGCGTCACGCACGGTTTTGTCGGCGCTGATGTGAGCGCGTTAGCAAAAGAAGCTGCAATGGTTGTTCTCAGACGTTTGTTGCCAAAATTAGACTTAAAAGAAAATGAACCGATTCCTGAAGAAGTGTTAAAAGAGCTCAAAGTCATGAAAAAAGATTTTGACGAGGCATTAAAAGTCGTGAGACCTTCAGCAATGAGGGAAGTGTTGGTTGAAACACCAAATATTTCATGGAATGACGTCGGTGGTTTGGACAAAATAAAACAGGAATTAAAAGAGGCAGTTGAATGGCCACTGAAATACCCTGATGCATTTGTCCGCATGGGAATCAGGCCGCCGAAAGGAATCTTATTATATGGTCCGCCAGGAACCGGAAAAACATTATTAGCAAAAGCAGTGGCAAAAGAATCTGAGGCAAATTTTATTCAGGTGAAAGGTCCGAGCTTGTTAAGCATGTGGGTTGGAAAAAGCGAAGAGGGAATGAGAAAAGTATTCAGCAGAGCGCGACAAGTTTCTCCCTGCATCGTGTTCTTCGACGAGATTGACTCATTAGCAAGCAAACGAGGATATGATTCAGGAACAAAAGTTACTGAGCGGGTGTTAAACCAATTGTTGGCAGAAATGGATGGTATTGAAGATCTTTCAAACGTAATTGTTATCGGAGCGACAAATCGACCTGACATGTTGGACAGTGCGTTACTACGACCAGGACGATTTGACCGGATTTTATTGGTAGGCGTTCCTGAGAGAGAAGGCAGAGAAAATATTTTAAAAATTCATACAAAAGATATGCCTATTGGATTAAGTGAAGAAGAAGAAGAATCATTGGAAAAAAAGTTTAAACACGTCAAGATAGAAAAAGTAACTGCAAAAATAGCCTCAGATGAACCAATTACCGACGAGGATCTTAAAAAGAAAAACGTCAAGCAAATTGATTTCATTGATTTAACTCCTAAAGAAAAACTATTATATTATTTGGCTGATCAGACTGAGGGCTATGCAGGCGCAGACATTGAATCATTAGTGAGAGAAGCAGCCATGTTGTCATTGCGTGAAAATATAAGCAATAAAGAAGTCAATATGAAACATTTCGAAGAAGCGCTCAAAAAAGTGGGACCAAGCATTACCAAAGCAGATATGGATAAATACAGAAAAATTGAGACAGAGTATCTCAGATCAGCAAAAGCAGCGCTGGAAACGCCGATGCAGGGTGCATATTTAGGATAATGAAAAAAGAGACTACCTCTAAAAAAGATAAGCAGGAGAAAACAATGTGGGAAGATCAATTATGGC
>JBDKJQ010000067.1:0-5373 GCA_039796495.1 archaeon
CATTTAGGACAATACGATGTCAATGTTAAAATATAAAAACCACAACACTAAAAATTGAATGTCAATTATAAAACTACCACTTTCTCTTATTTGTTCTCATTACTAAATAAACTATAACTACTACAATAATAACTATGATAACTATCCATAACCATATCATGCCCCCCTTCTTCTTTTGAGGAGTTATCTCTTCTTGTTCAGTTTCTCCAGGCGCTTGCACTTCTTCCTGTTTCTCTTCAACTATTTTTTCTTGGATATACTCTACCTTTATATCTGCCTTGTTATTTTCAATTTTATTGAGCCTTACTTTGAGATCATAAGTTCCATCCTCATCAACATCTACCTTCATTTCATCTCCTACAGTTATCTCTAATATAATAGGAGTGCTTGTTATCTCAATAACAACCGATGTTGTTTTGATATCTTTAATTCCAACATAATGAGTAGCAGTTCCTGCTGATGAACCTCCAACACTACTTGGGATATCTAATTTTATTCTCTCTTTTTCAGCTAATTGTTGTGTAGTAGAAGTTTCTTTACTAAAGTCTTGAGCAACACTTACTGTCTTTGTATATGTAGTTGAGCTGCTGCTTGAACCTCCGCCGCTACTTGAACCTCCACCACCTCCAGATTGAGATACACGATAATCAGCAGTAGCAGTTGTTGATAATCCTGCATAATTTTTAGCAGTACACGAATACGTAAAGCTTCCGGTATGTGAAGGTGTTCCCGTATTATCAGGTGAACTCGATCCATCACTCGAGGATATAATCCCTGAACCAGTATCCGAATTTGAACACGAACAAGGGAAAGTATCTCCTGTATTTACATCTGAACACGCAACAGTGACCACAGGTGCAGAGTTATCAACTCTAATATTCAAAGTAACATTTGTAGCGTTCACATTGTTTAATGTGTCATTCGCATACACCGTTACATTGTACACGCCTTCAGCAAGAGTCGATACATTAACTGTGAGATTCCAATATTTTCCTGAAACATTTGATGCAGCATATGAGCCATTAAAATCACTTCCATTAAAAAAGCTCACATTGAGTGCGATAACATCATATTCTCGAGCAGATGCGGTTAAATTACCATTATCAAGAGCAGTTATATTAAATAGTACCCTTTCTGTCAAGTTCGCACCAGTAAATGATAATTGAGTACCTTCAGAAACATTCGTGAAATTGACAAGAGTTACATTATGAGGGAGGGTAGTGTCATTGACGATAAATGTGATGTTAGTTTCATTGAAAGGACCTCCAAAAGACCTATTATGAATAAAGCGAATGGTTATATTATATCTTCCAGGTGTTGAAGCAGTTGCATTAAACCAGAAAAATGTACCATTTTTTCCACCTGTCATTTCAGCAGAACCATTAATGCTTACCAAATTATTCGTGGCCCCTGTAGTATTCCATTTCAAGAGCTGACTACTCGCATTACTAAAGAATACATTTGCAGCAGCACCATGAGTATCGACTATAGAAAAGTTTCCAGACCCATCAGAACCATTAATTAATGTGAAGACAGTGGGGAGAGTAACATTTACTCCGGTTAAATTACGTTGACCCAAGCCACTATGATTAACTGTTATATTAAATCTGTATGATACATCTTCGTTAATCGTTTGGTTTCCAGAAATAATACCATATGAACTGCCCGTTGCATTATTAAGAGTTGCATTAATTGCACCGACAGTTGTAGCAAAAATAACCGGATAGAATAAGAGAATAGATAAAATAATTGAAGATAAAATAATAAACAGCGCATTAATTCGTGCATTATTATCCATCGTATCACCCTTTTTTGATGCATATGTTATAATTTTAGTATTTATAAATGTTTCTTTTAAAAATGAGTTTTACAAAATCTATTTTTGAATAGTCGTTTTAAATAATGTTCTCGTAATAAAATTTTCAGAAGCAATTTTTCCGTCGGAGAATATTTTTTTTGTAAAAAAATTTAATTTTTTTAAGGGATTCAATTATCTTTCTGGATTTTTAATAAATAGGTGAAGTAGAATTTTCTCACTAAATTTTATTCTACGATCTTTCTAAAGTGATATGAAAAAATATAACTATCATCCTTTACAAACCCCCAGTGCAACTTCAATAGTTCCTCCGCCGAGTGAACTGACTGCAATGGAATGTCCTCCACCGATGATCGAAGTGCAGTTGACAAAATTTCCATTTTGTAATGTTAAAAGTTCTTCGCTGGGAACTGATTCATCTCGTGAAGAATAAAAAATATCTAATAGATATGCTTTATTTGGAGCATCTTCACCAATATGGAGACTATTTTCAACAATTCCGGTTAAATCTCCTGCTAATACATCGCATAATTTTCTTTCCTTCTCAAACGTGCATTCGCCATCAAATACATGTAAAGTAAAACTACATTGTCCGTAATTATCTCCATAATTTTTTATGTAGCTTTCTTCTTCCCGTATATAAGAATATAATGCAGTGGCACCAGCAGGAGCAGATACTCCTTTTTCAAGATCTTTGAGTCTGACCTCTTGTATTAGTTGCTTATTATCATCGTAAAAACCAGCCATAGCAGGATAGCCATAATACTGATGAGGTCCGTTTCGGCAGTCAGAATTGGTAAATACATATTCGATAGTTCCCCGAATATCTGAGATAACTATCTTTTGATTTTCTTGTATATCTGAGAGAAGTAACGTGGGTTCTTGAGCGCTTCCTCCAGAAGAAGTATGTTCCCACGGTCCTTGCTTGGGACTGAGAGTAAAATCTTTCTCTAATACAACTGCACCAAAATCTCCTTCAGCGCACATTCCTGCAAAACAGGTGCGGTCAGGATCTTTATAACATTCCTTAATCAAATCTTGCATATCGCGATATTGGGGAACATAATTGATCGCACAGGAGGAGGTAACGTACATACTTGAGCTGAGTAAATGAGAGATTTCAGCGCTATGCTGCTCGCTCACAGTACTCTTGCTAAACGCAATCGAAAGGAAAATAACTCCTATTACGCTTACAATGAGTACAATGATTACAAACCCTGCAATCTCATGCTGTCCCTGTTTGTTGAATGTTTTCATATATTTTTATCCCGCATTTTTTAATTCAGTCCCTGCAATTATCTTCGCTAATTCGCAGTGATCGTAGATATATCCATTTTCATATTCTTTTCTGCAAAAAGCGACAAAACTCGCAATAGCCCGTTCATTTCTTATTTTTTTATCATATACGACAAAGAGATCACAGTCAGGATAATTTGCAAACGTGCATGTGGTCAGTGTACTTTCATTTTTTGCAAAGCCGCTGTATTTTATCACCTTCAGGCTGCTAAACGGCCAGAAATTCCCATACGAACTGGTATTAGTGAGTGCTATCAACTTATCTCCATCAATGCAGTTTGATTTTGCAGCAATACAGTTTAATTCCGGAGTATCTGCAAGACTGGTAACCGCAGATAGTGTTCTTTCCTCTGCAATTCTGGTTGCCTCATATTGCAATCCAGAATAAAAAATAGTAAGTGCAAATACTCCTACTAAAGTAAAAAATAAAAAAACCCCCAGCAGCATAAATGCCATTTCTTGGATTTTCAGTTGAGATTTTTTTGAAAATCCAAGGTTGAGAAATCGAAGATTTGTCATTTCCTGAATTTTTAATTGGCTTTTTTTATTCATTAAAAATGAAGGCACCAAAATTTTTCTAAAAATTTTTAGTGCTTGGATTTTCAGTTGCGCTTTTTTGTTGTATTTCATCATCGCTCAAAATTAACGTTATAATAAATTTTACAGCCCTCTTTTGCTCGTTTATTAATGTTATCAATATCCTCAAGAAGAGTAAACAGTAAATGGAGATCTTTCGAATGTCTGATGTCTGTGTTCAAGGCATCAGCAAGCTTAAGGCCGATCTGCGGCTCGCAATCAAGTCGCTCAATAATTTTTATTTTTTCAAGATAAATCTTTGCGAGTTCATTATATCGCTGTTTAATCCGTTTGATATTGCATTCATACATATCCGGCGAAGAAAAAATTGCTGCATAAAGCAGATCATTCTTATAGTATAATTTCTTCCCGTGTTTAGATACGTATCCTTCATTCTCTACCACTTTGATATCACAGTTTCCCTTCGCATCAAAACAAACTTTTGTTCCCTCGCATTTCTCTGAGCTATTAGGAAAAATAACAAGAGGTAAATGCAATGCTTCAATATCATCTTTAAAATCCTCCGGAGCGCTATAGACACAATATTGAGTGGTATCTCCATACATCATCAAAAGATCAGAGACCTTAAACCCCATAAAAAACGGTTTGGTAAAATAATATATTTTTTTTCCTTCAAGCATCTCTTCGGCGAACACATATTTGTCTTTAATGCTGATACCTCCTCCCGTTCCCCCAAATTCTTTTCCAAAGGTTTGTTCGCTGAAAGAAAGTGTTTGTTTTCCAAACGGAGGGTTCGCTAGTTCACTGCATTCTAAAAAAATTCTTGATTTTTTATTAAAAGAAATCTCAGATGCTTTTCCTGAAGCAAGCCCGGTTTCAAGAGGATCAAACAAAGAGACAAGGCTTGCGGCAGTTTCCGTGTACACGCTTTGTTCACTCGTTCGTATCAGTTTGCTCGCGCCATAAATTGCAATAAAAAGGATAAATCCTCCGACGATAATAGCAAAAAGCCAGTTAAAGGTCATTTCAATAGCTTTTTTGTTTTTCATTTTTGTTTCTAATTTTAAAAATGAAATGCTAAAAAATTCATAATTTTTTTTGTTTTTCATGTATGCTCCCTTATTTAAAATGGAAAATTAAAAAATCTTCGATTTTTGTTTTGGATGTGAATCATGCGAAATATCCAGTAAATGTTCATTATGTTTAGATTAGGTTTTTAGTGAGGCAATTATGATGCTCGATTAATGGTTACTAGTGGATCGTTCAAGTCTTTTTCAATAGTAATGAGAACAGTTCCTTTACGAACCGGAATACACAAGGGATTCTCATCAGTTGTTGCCCCTTCAATATCTATATGAGGAATGGTATGGGCAGGCATTTCACAAGCGTCTGAAAACGGGTAAAAAAATAAATTAAATCCTTTTCCTTCATACAGGCTGAGTGTGTTGCTCATATTTCTAAAATCTCCCTTCATCGGTTTTGAAAGATCCGCAAAACAGACGTACTGTATGCGGGAAGGTAGATCTCCTCGAAAAGTATGACTGTCAATCTGGGAATTCCAGGTTTTTTTGACATCTGCCTTCAATTTGTCAAGAAAAATGCCAAGCTTTGTGCAATCCTGAACACCCAAAAAATTTTTGATGACAATAAATGCAATAATAATAAAAAATATAATTAAAAAAATAGAGAATATAACGCCGAATGACATTCCAAGAATCTGCTGC
>JBDKJQ010000068.1:0-7751 GCA_039796495.1 archaeon
TGTGGAAACAGAAGAAAAAACTAAGTTATCCGGATATACACAAGTTACGAGCGATAGGAGAGCTTATTCGCACTCTGTCACGGTTCGCTATCTTCATGCTCCCCGTAATTTGGGAAACGAACTTTTTCGTACGTATATTCAGAATGATCTTGATCAAGATGTAAATTATAGAGAAGTTAATCTCAACAGAGCAAACAGAATCATTTTAGAGGCAATGCGTAATTTGAACGGAAAATAGATTGTTGAGCTCTTTAGTTACCCTCAAGACATATTGATGAGCTTACAATCAACTCCCATCTTTCTGTCTGCGCATCTTTTTGGAATTTTCCTCGTATATCAAAATGCCTGCAATGGGATTTATTAGGAGGCTCAAGAAATATTTTATCTTCTCTGTCCGTTGTTTTGATGTAGATAAATGCTTCAGAAGGAACGTACGCATTTTTTATGAGAACATTTTTTCCTTCATAGTTTTCCTTGTTCTCTGAGAGTTCCTCGGGCGTAATGCCTGCAGTAAGATTGTCCTTTAGGGAAGTGGAAGAATTGCTATTCATAAAGAAATATACGATGAGTGCAGCTACTAAGACAGTTATACCAATCCAGACTAAGTTAGTTATGCGTTTCATTATTCCGAAACCTGATCGTACTTTTCTTTCGGCTCATTGACGTAAAAACTTCTGTTGGACATCGTTTCCTTCATAGTGCCGTCTTTTTCATATATGGCATGCGCATTCGGCAACTCAAATCTTCCCACCACACCGATTTTTGAGTAGATGATATAGGTGAAGACGCGTGATTCTCCTTTGTCCAATACCTCTATGTTCCACTCGATTCTTTTATTCTTTATATCGACGTTGTCTGGTTTTATAGTCCCGAATTTTTCATAGAGTTCAACCAGATGAGGCAGTTTGTCAGTGAGCTTAATATGTTCTACAAAACGCTTTGCCTTCATTATGATCGAGACTTTCAATGCAAATTCTCCTCCCTTTGTCTTTACAAAAGAAACTTTTTTTCTCAGTATTATGTCTGCGTACATTGATCTTCTTATTACTATTATTCCGACGATTATGATGATAAAAATTATCAGCGGATAGAACCAGTTTGTCGATGCTGAAATTTTCATTTCTTCACCTGGTGAAAGCTCTTTTTCCCAGATATAGACACGTTTTATCCCCTCGAAATACGATTCTTGGGGGTTTTCATTAAGGTCTGTAAAGAAAAATGCAATAATATTTTTTTCTAGTTTTACTGTCACTGTTTTTATCACGTTTCCCTTATTTTCCTTTATGACTTCTGTGGTATGAATAAAAAATCCCCTTTTGTTTTCAGTTGTTTCGACATTCTCCTGCTCCTCAAAATGTATCTGGGTCTCTAGGTTTGCTTTTTTATCCCGAAACAATAACTCCGTATCCATCAAATATCGTCCTGCACTCAGTGATTTTATTTTTTCCTTGTCAAGCGGAACATCCAATTGCATGATTTCATACGGGCTAAGCGAGTAGCTATCATCAAAATCAAAAAATGCAGAGCGCATTCGTATCCCTAGGTTTTCAAAATTGAAATTAAGGTTATTTTTAAGTGTTAATGACATTTTTTCAGATTCAGGATTTATTGGTTGGGGAACAATGCTCACTGCAGATTCGAGGCCGATGATATTAATTGAAAGACTGTCTTCTTTTATCTCTTCCTTTGAATTTTTTATTTTATAGATAAAATTTAACGGCAATTTTTTTTGTCTGAGCGATTCCTGTGGCATTACGCTGAGCGTTATTTTTTTTGTCTCTTTTGAATTTATTGTCACGGTTCGCGGAGTTATATCCACTCCGACGAGCGAGTAAATTTCAAAGGTGTCTGTTCCTCCCAGGTTTGTTATGGTGAGGTCAAATACTGCAGGCTCGTTGATATCAACAATCACGCTGCTTTGGACCGGCACGCTGTAGAATTCAATATCCATTGCACAAATAATTCCTGTAAGAAAAAGTATGCTTATGATACCTGCTATAAACCCCGCTCCTTTTTTCATATTCCCTTCTATGTTTTGTAATATTTAAATTTATAGTTTGAAAGAAGCGTATTTTAAGACAGTAATAAATTACTTTTCAGTGATACTTAGTAATCCCAACGGCCTTCAATAGCCAGATATGCTTTTACCGCGTTGATTACTTCCATTATATCCTGATATATTTCCATCTCATAATCCTCTATTTTTGATTTTATGATATATTTTTCATAGAGGTTTCTTAAAAATTTGTAAAAGGGGCTGTTCCATTTGTTCTCAGGATCTTTGATGAGATCTGCCATAAAATCAAGTTCCAGCGTTGCTGAATCCATGGAGACCTCTTCATCACCGCGTTTCACTTTCACTTTCTGCAGTCCCAGTACTGTGTAGCGGACTGTTATCACACCAAGAAAATATTTTGAGACTCCTCTTCCCATTGGTTTGGTCGCTCCCCATTCAATGTCGAGGTTTTTTGCCTCCCCTTTTTTTATCTCGCCGTATTTTTTCTCAAAGACATCGTAATGACTGTCCATGAGATTGTCATACAAAAAATCATAGAACGCTTTAAAATCAAAAATTCCCGATTGTTTTACTTTACCTTTGTATACCTTATCTTTTTCTGCCATGAGAACTAACTTGTCTGGCCTTCAACAGCCAAAAATGATTTTGCCTGCTTAATTATTTCATTAATCTCACCGAACAGATCGTTTTCATAATCAGTTATTCTTGACTTGATGATATATCGATCGTATACTGAACGCAAAAATTTCCAGAACGGATGATTCTCCCATCGGTTCTCATAGTCTTTTGTCAGATGCGCTTCAAATTTTATGTCTATTGTTCCGTGGTCCATGATAATTTCTTCATCATCTTTTTTTACTTTTATTTTTTTCATGCCGTAGATGAGCCAGTAGGTACTTACCTCGTACTGGAAATAATCAGTGACTTCTTTTGTTGCAACCCATTTTATCTCCATGTCTTTTGATTCTCCCTTGAGCTTTTCGCTGTATTTGACCTCGAATATATCATAGTTCTGGTCAGTGAGATAATCGTATAAAAATTCATATAGATCCTTGAAACTAAACACGCCCGTTTGTCTCAGCTTGCCCTTGAAAATTCTGTCTTTTTCTGCCATAGTACACTCTTTTCACTAATGAACCTAACTGCATATATAAAGATTTTTGTTTGGGTTATACAAAAATTTTGATAGGTTGTTGCACTTTAATGTATATGTTTATTGTTGATAATATTTTAAAAGTAATTTGCATATGAGGTTAGATGAAAAAATCTTTGCTCGCGCTTGCGATGTTGACGTTAGGAAGTGTTGCGTGGAATATTCCTCCGCGTGACGATACTATTTATGTGAAGCGGCAGGAATACAATGTGTTTACTGTTGACAAAGATGACAATTGTCCTGAAGTCCAGATGATTTATTGGAACAACTGTAGCTGTAATGGCGTTCCGCATCGTAAAGTATTTGGGTGGGGGAACTATCGGAAAGATCTTCTTCCTCGAGAGGAAAATGGGAAATTTGTTGCTGAATTTATGAACGTTGATGATGAAGGCAGAAGAAAGAGGATGCGCATTGTCAGTGATGAGTTTAGTATGCGAAGGACATGGTATGATCCTTTGTATGCTGAGGATGCAATACGTGGAGAAACTCATCATCCTGAAAAATGGAAGAATTTCTGATTTAAGAGATTTTTAGTTTAGGACAATAATGTATTCTGATTAAGACTATAGAATTTCTTATTGCTTCTCTTTGAAGAGCTGCTGTAGCAAGAACATCGAGCATCACTGATCTCTTCCCCTCGGTTACGGAGTCTTGTTGTTCCAATGCAGATGAAAGAGCCTGTTCTAAATTTTGACAAACTCCTTGATAAGAATCTGCTTGATATGAATAAGGAGGTATGAACTCCTTAAAATACAGATCTTCTAATGTATGCGGGCATCCGATTTGTTTTGCGTGAAGCTGGTATCCTATTTTGATATTGTTTATCTTTTGAAAATCTAATCCCCTTATTTTTCTTAAGATATCTGATTAAAAAACATTTCTATTTATGAATCATTTACGTAGCAACCTATATTCTGTAGTATATATTTTTCTCATTACAATATTTTAAAAATTCCGAGTAGCTTCTTATTACTTATTAAGGGAGAAATATAACGATGACAGACAAACAACCAATTTACATTTTGCCTGAGGGCACTGAACGAATGATGGGAAAAGATGCGCAGCGAAATAATATTCTGGCTGCAAAACTCGTTGCTGATGCAATCAAGACGACGCTGGGGCCGAAAGGTATGGATAAAATGCTTGTTGATGCGACCGGAGATATTACTATCACTAATGACGGCGTGACGATTTTGGAAAAAATGGAAATTGAACATCCTGCTGCAAAAATGATGGTTGAAATTTCCAGGACCCAGGAAGAGGAAGTCGGCGACGGGACAACCACTGCAGTGATGCTTGCAGGAAAATTATTGGAAAATGCTGAAAAACTTCTGGACATGAAGATTCATCCGACGGTTATAACCAAAGGATATACGATCGCAAGTGAGAAAGCGCGCGAATTTCTGGAAAAAATTGGCATTGAAATTACTTTGCAAAGGACGGATATTTTGAAGCAGATTGTCATGACTGCGATGACAGGAAAAAGTGCAGAGTCAGTCAAGGAATCACTTGCAGATATTGTGGTAGAAGCAATTTCACAAATTCAGGAAAACGGAAAGGTTGATATTCATCATGTAAAAATTATAAAAAACAAAAGTGGGAGCATTGAAAATACCAAACTTGTCCATGGACTAATCATTGACAAAGAGCGCGTTTCTATTGATATGCCGGCTCGTATCAGCGACGCGCGCATTGCACTATTGTCAGAGCCGCTGGAATTAAAGACTATACAGGAATCAAAAATTTCAATAACAACTCCTGAACAATTGCAGGAATTTTTAGATCGGGAAGAAATTATGTTAAAAGAAATGGCTGAGACTATTAAGCGCGCTGGGGCGAATGTTATCTTTTGCCAGAAAGGGATTGATGATGTTGTCCATTATTATTTATCGCAAGAAGGTATCTACGCATGCCGGCGCGTTGCAAAATCTGATATGGAAAATATTGCCCGGGCAACGGGAGCGAAAATAATCAGTAATGTTAAGGAATTATCTGAAAGGGAATTGGGCAGGGCAGCGTCTGTTGAGGAAGTAAAGCATGGTGAAGAGGCAATGACGTATATTCAGGGATGTGAAAATCCGAAGGCATTGACTATATTGATTCACGGAGGAAGTGAACATGTTATGGATGAAGTTGAGAGAGCTATTAAAGATGGATTAGGCGATGTTGCTGCAGTTATTAAAGATAAGAAAATTGTTGCAGGAGCTGGCGCAATTGAGATTGAATTAAGCAGATTACTGCAAAATTTTTCTCAGACGTTGTCGGGAAGAGAGCAATTGGCAGTGCAGGAGTTTGCGCGAGCACTTGAATTTATTCCTTTGACATTAGCGGAAAATGCCGGACTTGATCCGATTGATATCATCACTGAACTGAAAGCATTGCATGACAATGGAGAAACATATGCGGGAATAAATATTTTCAACAACAAAATTGAAAATGTGCTGGAGAAAGGGATCATTGAGCCTTTGCGCATCAAAAAGCAGGCTTTGTCGTCGGCAACAGAAGTCGCAGTGATGATTTTGCGCATTGATGATGTACTTGCATCAAAGCAGCCTGGGCAGTCTGCAGGCACTGGCAGAGGAATTGCAGAGATTGATGAGTAGTTTCGATACATTTTAAATAGTTGTATACTCTTAGAGTTTTATGGTGGCTATTCTCTCTGAACTGTTTGGAGGTAGAATGCGAACGAAAGTTGGATTTCCACCGAATGGCTGGAAATATTGTGATATTCCTCGGGATGATGCAATAAACATGAACCTTGTATATTCCCGGCGTCTTTCTGTGAATCGGCATATTACTCCCCGGGACTTTTTGATAAATGTTTCAGAAAGACTACAGATTGAATGGAGCTTGAATGAAGGACGCAACAAACAATCTTCTGATTATCGAGGAGAAGGATTTACTGATTTTATACGAGATGAAACGCATTATGAATTAGAAAGAGCAGGATATACCTGGCATACAGAAGCAGGATGTTTCAGAAGATTAACTGCAGATACTTACACTCTTACGAGAAAATCTGTTTTGGCTGGATTTGTACGGCATGCCGTAGAATTCTTTGAGAAAAATGATGCAGCGTGGGAGAAGTTTCTTTCAACTGATGAATATTCCTCCTCATGACCTGCGAAATCTCCGCGGAAGTCTTGAATCTTTTATTTTGCGATGCTCGTGAAAGAGTCAAATGAGACCCAAAAGATTTAAAAAGTGCAAATAGCAAATCGTTTTATAAAAACTCTTTGAAGAGTTTAATTAAACATGAGGTCCTAATGAAAAAGAACATGGAAAAAGACAAGTACATGGATGACGAAGAATACAGTGACGACGATGACGAAGATTTAGACGACGATGACGACGAAGAGGATGAGGAAGAAGACGAAGGAGAAGCGGTTTAAATTTTTATAATTTTATTTCAATTATATTATTTTTTTCATCAATTTCTTTTATTTTATTTTCTTTATCTATAATAAAACTTATCTTTTTTGGATTGCGCTCTTTCAACTTAAAGTTCTGAGTGTTCATCACGATGCCTCCTCCAAAGGTTATGTCCTCAAGATCGTAGGTGTCTAATATAGTATCTTCATCGGCGATTGTCAGTGTGGCATCGGTAACTGCAATCAATCCAGAGTTTTTTATGCTCACGTTAAAATCCAGGTATCTTCCCTTTTTTATTACCTGGGCGTCGCTGAAGTAGAGGTCAGGAAGATTTTCTATGGTATAAAGCCTGTCGAGTTCGTCAACGATTGAGTCTTCCAATTGCTGATCGCATGAATCCAAAAAGGGATACATGATGCTGTTTTTGTCATCAACATGGTCGAATCCAAGCACGTGCAACAATTCATGCACTTCAATATTGGGATATGCACAGTCGAGGGATTTTTTTTCATTGTCATACAAATAGATAACTCCTTCCACAATCACATGATATTGTTCGGTATCAATAATTTCTTTTGCGCCGCCCTCTCCTGCAATAAAATAATCTTTATTGATATCTTCTTTTGATTGCGCGCAGGTTATGAAAATGTCTGCTTTCTGTTGGATCTCCTGGAACGATATGCGCGGTACTTTTATATGTACTTCTTCAAATGCTTTTTTCATTCTGCTGCTTTCAGCATCAGTGCAACTTACGTCGATAAAATAAGTGATTACATTATGGTTAAATTTCATATTCGGATAAAATTGCTTTGCATCTGCGAACACTTCTTTGTTTTCGGGCTGGTTTTGGAGGATTACATCCAGTTGCTGGGGCTCTCCGGGCAGGTTGAGATAGAGCACGTATATTCCATATGCTAAAATGACGAGCAAGACGATGACAAAAAAGAATGATATAAAACCAAAGGAGTTTTCCTGGGCTCTTTTTAATTTCCTATCCATTGATATGGTACAGGTAAATAATATTTAAAGGTTAGGTGTAATTGCTGTTCTGCTCTCAGAGCAGCAGAGAAAAACTTTAAAAATGCTGTAATGATACAATAATTGTGCCCTGGTAGTTTAGTGGCTAAAACACATCCCTGTCACGGATGAGTCCCGAGTTCGATTCTCGGTCGGGGCGTATAGAGGATCAGAGATCCTCTCTTCTTTGAG
>JBDKJQ010000069.1:0-16354 GCA_039796495.1 archaeon
TGATTGGGAATTCGTATCATATGGCCTTCCTGAAAGAGACATTGTTAATTTTTTCGAATCCTATAAGTTAAAAAAAGCGCAGAAAATTCTTTTCTTGAAAAGCTATGGATATAAACTAACCAACAGTAACATTAAAAGATTAAACATGCTTTCTATTCTTAATAGTTGTGCGGCAATAGGATATTTAGCTTGGAGATTAGACACCCTAAAGAATAAAGAATATAAGCTTGAATATGCTAAAACAAAAAATGAGGCTAATATGAGAATCAGAAAAGAAATTAAAAACCTTAATAAAATAATTAAAATAGAGATAGATTACCCTTTGATTAACCATGAAAATAAAAGAGTTAAAGCCTAATCAGATAGTTACTTTAAACGACTATCCCTTGCATAATGTACATGTCTTAAAAATATTTTTCAAAATTTTTAAGGAAGGCTATGGGAAGATGATTCCTCCATGTCCCGTTATAGATAAAGAGCTTGTCGTTCATTCATTTGATAACAAACTTAAAATCATGTTCAATAGGTTTGAAGATAAAAATCCCCAGGCACACTATCTTTTGCTCGATGGAAGCCATAAAACAACCGCAGCGACAATTACTGGCAATAAAATAAAGGCTATGATTTTTGAAAGCGACAAAGATGTAGAAGAAGCAAAAAAATTGGCAGAAATAGGCGAATTATTTAATTTCACTTTACCAAGCACCCTTAAAGAAAATATAAATATTCTGAAAGATCATTTTAAGAAAAAGAATGAATTTCAAACTGTCGAAGAAAAAACAAAAAAGATGATAGAAGAGAAAAAGATTCCTGATTATATGATAAAATATTACAGAAAAAAATAATGAAACAACCAAAAAAATCACCTGAAAAAAAAGAGACGCTGAAAAAATTAACCCCGATCCAATTTCACGTGACGCAGGAATGCGGAACTGAACCGGCATTTGACAATGCCTACTGGAACAATAAAAAAGAAGGCATCTACGTCGATGTCGTTTCCGGAGAGCCTCTATTTTCTTCGATAGATAAATTTGATTCAGGCACTGGCTGGCCATCATTCACCAAACCACTGGAAAAAGAAAACATTATAGACAAAGAAGACAACAGCCTCTTCATGAAAAGAACAGAAGTAAAAAGTAAACAAGGCGACTCACACTTGGGCCATGTCTTTGATGACGGACCGACACCGACGGGAAAACGATTCTGCATCAACTCTGCAGCCCTCAGATTCATTCCCAAAGAAGATTTGGAAAAAGATGGATATGGGAAGTATAAAAAATTGTTTAAAAGATAATGCTATGACTGAAATATATATTATTGAACAAGAACCTGTCAAAAACACGCTCTTTCTTGCACAAGCAATGAGGTGTGAGAAAAGTGGACGAATAATGCCTCTTTTGTGCGTAGTCTACAGTTTTTGGCCAAAGACGAATGAATTAACGCGAGATGTGTACGATAATATTCTTCAAGATGATACCTTTTGTTACGGAAGGTTTCATGATTCTGAATCTGCAATGAAAAAAGCCCATGAATTTGCTATTGCCTTCTACGATACTTTTTATAAAAATACTAACACGACTCTTGAAGACAGACTAGAAGCTGCACAACATTAAAAATTATAAGAAACATTTTTATGCATACGAATATTTGTATACCATGGACCACCAATATGCAAAAAATATCAAGCCGGGAATGAAAGTTGAGATTCTTACCAGCAGGAAAAAATATGCGATAGGTATTGTCGACGAAATTGCCGCCAGAACTGCGTTTCATGAACAAGGAATCATGGTTCGCTTAACAAACGGCGATGTCGGCAGAGTCAAGAAGATCATCCTCAATGAACCACAGCAAAATGAGAAAAACGTCCTGGAAATTAAAAAAATAATTACGCGAGGAGAGAACGTTCATACAGAATGTAAGGCAGAGGCATTATGGAGCATTACCTATAATCCGGAAAAAATAAAGGAAAGTAAATCATTTGAATTGAAAGAATATGGACAGAAAGCATCAAAAATAATCGTCGCCAAATCAATTGCCGCACTGCTTAATTCAGACGGGGGGAATCTCATAATCGGCGTCCGTGAAGACAAAGAGAAAGAAACATTCGAGATTGTCGGTATACAGGAAGATTTAAAGAAATTAAAGGGGCAAGGAACAGACAATTACAAAAGAATCATTATCGACGAGATTATCCGCGCGTATTTTCCCTCTCGACTGTTTAATCATCTTGATGACTATATTTCTTTTGATTTTGTGAACATCGACGGCAAGCACCTGTGCTGGATTCGCGTGAAAAGAAGTGATTTTAGAATATTCCTCAAAGTCAACAACAAAGACCTCTTCATGATCCGCGTTGATTCTGAAAACAGAACGCTTGAAGGAGAAAAATTGGTTGAGTACTGCATCAGGCATTGGAGATGATTAAAATAGAGAATAATACAGTGACGAACAATTATTTTTCTCTATAACAGTTCTTTTAAATGCGCATACGTAATTTCTTACATGGTAAAACATCCTTATATGTTAGAGCTAGTGGAATACGATGAGTACAAATTACTGAAGGATCACGAAATTGGCCTCGTTGAGATAGTTGCCGATCGTTTTATAGATAACGACACTTCAGACAATACCCGGATCGTTTTTCAGTATCATGAAGAAAGAAAAGCAGTGGGAATTTTCATTCGGAAAGAAGGAAAATTAGAATTGATTACCGATGATGAAGATTTGACTTCTTCGCAGCGAGTTTTCATGGCTGCACTATATGATTTAATGGAAAGAAAAGTTGATTATGAAAGGTTACAGCATCAAGAATGGATAGAATATCGCAAGGATTGCAACGGCCAAGATCAGCAGAAGGCAGAAAAAAATACTGCTCAAAAAGTTCAGCAAAGCCTTCCATCAAGTGACGACATCCCCTTCTAGATTCCCAACTTCTCCTTCAATCGGTCAATCAACTGCAGCTGCGCTTCATTGATTTTTTTCCGTGCAATCGATTCTGTAAAATATTCTGCCCTGTCAACTTCCGGAATCTTGATAAACTTTCCCGATTTCATTGGATATTCTATTTCAATAATATTCTGCCGAAACAAGCCGTTCCAATCATGTTCAATCGCCCAGCATTTCACTTTTTTGTTATTTCTCTGCTGTATCTCTCCAAGATACTCATATAATTTTTTTTCTTTCGACAAGATAATGCCTGTCTCTTCCTCTACCTCAATAAGTGCCCGACGGAAAACAGCATCATCCGTTTTCTCTCCCTCTTCAATCTCTCCTTTCGGAATGCTCCAGAACCCTTCATCTTTTTTCCCCCAATACGGCCCACCAGAATGCACGAGAAAAAATTCAACTCCTCCATTTCGAAAGCGATACATCAAAATGCCTGAGCTATGTTTCATGATAAAAAACAGAGTGAATAAATGTTTATAAAGTTAAAGAAAGTAAAAAGTTTATGAGAGAAAGTGATGGAAGCATACAGGAAATTTCAAAAGGTAAAAAAATTTTATATGATCGACCTCTAGTTCCCTTACCAAGTCATGATACAATACGAACAGGAGATCTCATTTCCGGACTGGGAGAAGGCTTAAAATGTGTCAGCAGTGTTTTTCGTGATTACTTTAATTATGTATCTTGCGATGGAAATTCAGCAACCCATATCTCTTATGATATAGGAGGGTCAGTTTTATTTATGCGTCATACGCGCCATAATACATTGGAAGTTGTTGCAGCAACATCTTCTGTTCAATCACAATATACACGCCTTAACCGTGTAGGCACTGTTGATTAATTTTCTATTTCCGAGATAAACGTTACCTCCAAAAACCAAAGCTCTTAAAAAGCTCTTTTGCCATTCAATTGATATGAGCGAAAAAAATCTTATTGACAGCTTCAAAAAAACATGGCACTGGATATGGAATTCTGATTCGTTCCTCAGCTGGATTGTTGCCTTACTCATCATTTTCATATTTGTAAAATATATTTTTTTCCCCACTCTCTCACTTGTCATGGGAACGTCGCTGCCATTGGCAGGTGTTGAAAGCTCGTCAATGGATCATCAGATAGTCACAGACGACGGCGGAACCCTGAACTTGTGTGGACAAGCATACGCAAAAGATGAAGTCACTTATCTGGCATTTGATGAATACTGGAAAAAATGTGGCGAATGGTATGAACAGCGTAACATCTCCAAAAAAGAATTTCAAGCATTCGATTTGAAAAACGGTTTTAAGAAAGGAGATATCCTCGTAGTATGGGGAAGGTTTGATCCACAAGTAGGAGACATTATTATTTTCGCTCCCAATAAAGACTCGCGAGCACCCAGACCAATCGTCCACCGCATTGTAGCAATCAATAACAATATACTCCAAACCAAAGGAGATCATAATAAAGAGCAATTAACAGCAGAAAACAATATATATCGGACCGATGAAACAGCAATCGATCAGGAACAGATAATCGGAAAAGTTATATTCAAAATTCCGTATCTGGGATGGTTCAAGATCTGGGTCATGGAGTTAATCGATTTGATCTTCTGATTTCGTAACTTTCAAATAACTATACAAACAAAGAAACATTTTTATAGGGTTTTCGGTTGTCTAGATGAAAATTTACTCTAATAGTAATCATGGAATTTTGTCCGAAATGTGGATGTGTATTGGTAGGAGACAGCAAAGAGGCAAAATGCCCTCGATGCGGACACAAGTCAAAAACAAAAGTGAAAATTGAATCTTCTGAAACAATTCAGCGCCCGCTTGAAATCGGCGTCATCAAGGACAAGGACACCGACGTATTTCCCGTCACCAATGCCCTCTGCCCCAAATGCGGCAATAAAGAAGCATATTTCTGGACATCGCAGACACGCGCAGGAGATGAAGCAGAAACAAAATTCTTCCGCTGCACCAAGTGCAAGAATACGTGGCGAGAATACAGATAACAATAATTCTTATAAACTTACTCATAAATGGTAGAGCATGATCGAAACGCGAATAAATGACCAAGTTTCTCAGCAATATGCAAATCTCTTGCTTACCCGGTTAAGAAAGCTTACAGAATCAGGACTCTATGTCTTCCCTTCTGATAACAATATATGCGTTGCCGTCGATGGATTTGAAAAAAGAGACTCTAACACCATACAAATTCGTCCTTGTAGTTCTGATTATTCACTACAGTTGATATATCTCCATTCACAAGAACAAACCTCTCGATTGATTTCACTTCATAAAAAAGATACGCTTACTACCTGCGTTATTGCCGATAGCAAAGGAGAAAAATCGCGTTTTGAGATATCAGACACTCCCTTTTCTGACGGACGCTTGATTACCTACGATAACAGAACAATCGGATGGGCAGACTATATTCCAAGAAACGTGATGGCTTATCTCAGAGAAAAATAAAAATCTCTACAAAAAATAAACCCAGACAAATCAATCCAGCGCGATAAAATTCTATTCTTCAAATAAGGTAATCATAACTTGAAAAACAATATACTAAAACGCATATGTATTTTTAAATTACAGATACAAATTACCTCCATGGGATCCTGGGAAAACATAGGTACATTAAATCCTGCATATGCCGAGGTAGTAACCGAAGGCTTTCTTCTTGCACAGGGAAATCTTAATTTAAGTTTTAAAGATAATCCTTTCGGAGATAGAGCGCCGCATTTCCCCTCATTTCAATTGCTGAAAGTTCATTCTAACCGCCCCTATGAAATAACGCACGGAGGTAAAGTAAGCATACGGCCCTGGAAAGATACAAGATTGCTGGGAGATATTGTAAGAGATACGCGTCCAGGAGTATATGACGAGGTTTCATTTTTTCTCGTTCCGTATGAAGTTACTCTTCCTTCTGACTATCCTGGAAGAGTGTTCGCCACTCTCGACGGATTCGAGACAATGCAAGGAAGCAGAAATCGTGCATCACTAATATATGCAGATAGAATGGGAATTGAAGGAGAGGATGTATTAACGCTCTCAACAATAATCCCTCCACAAATTCCTACTCATTTTAATTACTGGCTTTCTCATCAAGGAGCACTGCACGGATACAATCAAAAATCTAAAGCAGGATGGGAAAAAATTGGCCGCTTTGATGTAAAAGATCCAGTCAATACCACATGGAAAGTTGCAAAAGAATTAGAAAAAAGATTTGATACAAAAATGTTGTCTAGAGGAGATAATGAATAATTTTCTTAATCATATAGTATCATCAACAACCCTCTTATCTTCCCATCGCCAGTTTATACACAACTCCGATCAGTGCTCCAATCAGACAGATAATAAGAATATTAACAACCACTGAAAAGCCATACAAAAACAGGGGATCACATCCTGCAAGGAGATTATATGCAGGTATTGTTTCAACCAAAAAATCCTTCGAAATAAAAACATAGAATGGAGAGGGCAAAAGAAGCGTGTTCAGCATGCATTCGCGTACCCGGCACTGCAACAATTGATAGATTACTCCAATGCCATATAAAATCACGACGACGTTAATGCCATAGAGCCAGTATAATTTTTTTTGTAGTTTATTTTTTTTCATCTTTTTTCTCCTCAAGAATCTCCGGTTTCATAAATGGAAACAAAATGACATCACGTATAGAAGTCTGATTTGTGAAAAGCATAACTACTCTTTCTATACCCACTCCAACTCCACAAGCGGGAGGCATACCATGTTTGAGAGCAGTAACAAAATCTACATCAGTGGGCATTGTCTCTTTATTTCCCTTTTCTCTTTCTTTTTCTTGTTCTAAGAAGTTGGACTCTTGTAATAGTGGATCGCTTAGTTCTGAATACGCTCTAGCCAGTTCTAAACCTCCTACAAACGGCTGAAATACTTCTGCTTTGGTTGGATCTCCTCTTTTTGGTTTTGCTAATGGTGAGGATTCAATAGGATAGTCTATAAGAAAAGTCGGTTGGATTAATTTATTTCTGAAAAGCTTCATGAGCTCATCTGAGATATTTGTTTTTGTTATCCCATCAGTATTAATTCCATGTTTTCTTGCTATTTTAACTGCTTCTTGATCTGATTTTATCTTTGTGACGTCTTCGCCGAGATATTCCTTAATCGCCTTATCTATTGAGATTCGTTTCCATCTAGAGAGATCTATTTTGTGGCCTTGATATTCAAATGTTGTCTTGCCAAAAACTTTTTTTGCAATATATTTCATAAATTCCTCAAAAAGATCCATGCCTTCTTCATATGATGCATAAGATTGATACCATTCTATGGTCATATGTTCCGGATTGTGAGATCGATCTACACCCTCATTTCTAAATTTTTTTGTGATTTCATAAACTCTTTCAAATCCCCCGACTAAAGCTTTTTTAAGAGGAAGCTCTGGAGCAATACTAAGATAAACCTCTTGATCGTAAGCCTCAATATGAGTCTTGAAAGGTTTCGCTAAAGCGCCGCCATACACTGGCTGAAGGAGAGGAGTTTCTATCTCAATAAATTTATTTTCAGCCATAAACTCGCGCATTGCCTGTAAAATAACTGCTCTCGTTTCAAAAATTTCCTTCACCGCTGGATTCATGATAAAATCAAGATAGCGTTTTCTATACCGCTCTTCCTCGTCCTGTAGTCCGTGCCATTTTTCAGGCAAGGGCAGTAATGATTTTGACAGAACAGAACATTTTTTGACAAGGACTGAAATCTCGCCAGTTCGCGTCTTCATGACAATGCCCTCAACACCAATAATATCTCCATTGTCGACGTATTTTCTAAATAATTCAAAATCTTCTTTTTTTGTTTCCTCTTTCTGAAAAATGAGTTGGATTGTTCCCTGCGAATCCTGCATTGACACAAAAATCAATTTTCCAAGATCGCGGATGGTCATGACTCTGCCGGCAACGACAACTTTATCCTTGCTCCGCTCATCATTTTTTAATTTCGTATGTGCTTCTTTAATATCAGAAGAATAATGTTTTACCGCAAACGTGTGCGGATATGGATTAACAATTTTGCGCAGCTCAGAGAGTTTTCGCTTTCGTTCATTGACAATAAGTTCGCCGCGTCCCATATATAATAGTAATATACACCTTTTATGATAATAAAAGGGAAAAAATAGTTTAAATATATTGCTGAATCTGAGTAAAGAATATTTTATATTCGTACTATCCTAAAATCCCGAAAATCCTGGTGCTTTGTTTCCTGCACTTCAACATTTTTTATCTTTGAATGTGGATAGCCCACTCTGCACACTTCCAAAAATTTGTTGACTTTATCATCAATCCCCTCGGCAAAAACCTCAACTCGACCATCAGAAAGATTTCGTACATATCCCCGCACACCAATAATATCTGCCTGCTCCTTGATAAATTGCCGAAACGAAACGCCCTGCACCGTCCCTGAAATATAAATTTTGTAAGTCTTCATGTGATATCTATCCTTACAACAAAGAACTATTATAAAAGGTTTATGACGAAGAAGGATATGATTCTCGGACAGAAAAATGCTCCTGGGGTGACAGGGAGTTGTACGCGTCAGCAAGTTGATGAGCGTGAAGAGAAGAAGCTTCGTGAAAGCAATCAACAGTTCTTAAATCAAATCGTATTTTTATAGGCATGCCATATCCTCTTCTGTCAAGACACATAACAGTTGGATTGGTGTTAAAGAAAACAGAATAGCCAAGATCGCGGAAATGTTGATCAACTAAATGTTCCATTCGCCTGGGGGGAGGTTCAAGAATTTCCTCTTTAGAATTACCATTAGAAATATTATTTGTGGCGCGCCGGTAAGTGTCTTCTTCTGTCATTCTTATTAAAAAATTAATAAAAAATAAAGCGAAATAAACTTTTTAAACGTTTTTATTTTTTTCTTTGTATATTTTTTGTACAAAAATCAGGGAAAATCTCTTGTATCAAGCTCGTGATGCATGACAACAACACAGTGCGATGCAAAATAAGTCTTCTTGCCAATTGAAATCCGTTCTTTAAATTGTTTCATTTCTTTTTTTGGCAAACCTTCATGATCCCCTAGTACAAAAACACCTCGAGCAAGTTCATCATTCGAAAAATCCCTGATAAACTTCCCTTTCCCGTCGAGAATATAGATAGATTTGTCTTCCGCAATAAGTTCATCAGCAAGCTTGGAAAAGCTTTTTTTCTCAATAAAACAACCAGGGAAAATTTCAGTTTTCTTTCCTTCACGGCATTTGTACAGCATGCGTTTTATTAAACCAGCAACATCTTTTTTGCTGATTGGCATATCAGGATTGGAAACAAATTCAAGGTGCATCGGCGGATTCGGAGGTCCGTTAAAAATTAAATGAAGTCGAACATGTTCCCGCAACTTATGAGAAAGAAACAAAGCTGAAATAATAACATTAATCACAATATCCATTCGCCCTGCTTTCATCAAGTCATCGCCGAAATTCCCGCTTGTCCTTGCCTTCTGTGAAAAATAAATAAACTCGCGCATACAAAGAGAAGAAAAAGTGGTTTAAAGAATTATCTTTTCAAATAACTTCCGATACCATACGCAATACTTAATGCTCCTCCTCCCACCATTCCTAATTTTCCTAAATTCGTCAGAAACTCTTTCGCTGGCTCATAATCAAGACCAATTTCCGGACCATAATGCCCTGCTAAATAAGAAACAACACTTACAGCTAAAATACCCAGTGATTTTTCTAATTTACCTATGCTTCTTCTATATTCTTTATTTGTCATTGAAAGATGATTAATCCATTATTTTATAAATATTTGTGTTACTGAAATTTTTTCAAACCTCTCCTTTCAAATACTTCTTCCTCACTTCTTCATCAAACTTTTCAATCGCATAGCGCAGCATCGTTCTCGGCATATCCCGATAATGCCGCCTCAAAAATTCTTTCAGGGCGCGAACATCTCGCTTTCCAACTTCCCGCAACATCCAGCCAACTGCTTTTTGTATAAGGTCATGTTTATCCGTTAATAGCATCTCAGCAATTTTTAACGTATCGTCAAACTGATTATGTCTGATAAAGGCAAATGTTGAGACAATTGAGATCCTTCTTTCCCACAAATTTTTTGAAACAGCAAGTTGATACAACACTTCTCGTTTCTTATCAAGTAAAAATTCACCGACAATTTTATCCGCAGACAGATCCACTAGATCCCAATTATTTACCCGCTGTATGTTCTTAAGATAAAACTCAAATATTTTTTCCCGTTCAGATTCATCTCCCCTCTTAAATTTCTCCACCAAAATCAACAAGGCAACCTGCCTTTTTTCATGAACAACATCTTCCAATAATTTTTTTATCGATGGAAAATCAAGAGAAACAAACGATCGTGCAATAGTTCTTATTTGATGAACCGTCAATCCTATAAACACATCTCCTTCGCCATACTGCCCTTTTCCTGTTTTAAAAAACCGTGCAGAAATTATGGCACGTGAAGCATTCGCATACTTCTGTAATTCCTGTTCCAGTCTGGTGAGCATTCTTAAGAAAGAACACGCGCATTATTAAGTTTTTTCAGTCCCCGCATTTTCCGCAATTCTTTCATCCGCTGCGTGCTTGCAATAAAAATATATTCCGGCATGTCAGTATGATGCAACATGAATTTTTTAAGAGCATCTTTTTTTGTTCTTCCGACACGAGTAAGTATCGCCACAATGATTTTCTGTACATATCGATCTTTATCACTAATCGTGTGCTCAATAATTGCAAGCATGAACAAAACATCTCGTCCTTCTTTCTGCAGGATATGATAACAACTTATCAGCGAAATGCGCCGTATCCAGATAGAGGAATGAGAAGATAGTTTCAATAATTCTTTCTTAAATGTCGGATATTTCACATAAAAATAAGAAAGAAGTTCTCCCATACAGTCAGCCTCATCAAAACTCTTTATATCTTTGAGTTTTCCTTTGAGAAAATGCCAAGTTTTCATGTCAAAATCATCATGATACAACTCCAATGCATGAATTGCAAGACTCCGCTCACCATTTGATCCTGAATTCCACAGGCGATTAAAAATCCGATAAAAATCATGGAGCGAATATTCCTCATGAAATTTCACCGCCATGACATTCATCTCAGGCAGTTTGTCCTTGTAAAAACCATGCGTGTTCTTGATGTATTTTTTTACATCATGAAAGAATTCTTTGTTTGCCAGTTTCTGAAGCGGCTTGGCAGCGATGAGTTTCTTCATTTATTTTTTCAGCGCAGTTCGATGATACGTCGGCTCTTTCACGCGAGAAACATGTTTGGATTCTTTTGCCGCATCTTTAGCCAGCTTCATACTTTCTTCTTTTGCTGCTTCCTCTTTTTCTTTTACTTCTGTGGAAACCTCACTCTTTTTTTCTTCCTCTTTTATTTTTGTTTCACCCTTCTTTTTTTCTGCAATTTTTTTACCGCTTGATCTGAACTTTTCATGCTTTCCTTTCAGATAAACAACGTGTGGTGGAACATCCGCAAGTTCAACGCGTACAGTATCATCGTCAAATTTCTTTGCTTTTACTTTAATTTTCGCAGGAGGTTTCTTCATGCCCCTGAATCGTATCTCATTATTCAAATATATGTCCACTTTTATTTTTCTTAGGTCTCGATCATAAATTTTCATATGCTGTGCGATAAATTCTTTCAAGGTCTTAACAGCTTTGTTCGCCCGTTTATATTGTGCAACCTTCAGCCATCCTGCCCGCAATGGCACAACATATTCTCTTTCGAGAATCATTTTCGCTTCTTGTTTTTTTTCTGTTTTTGCCATATCAATTTATCCTAAATGCTGTTTCCGTGCTCTTCGTGGTTTAATTTTTAATTTTGTTCGTCGCCAGTGTCGTCGGGTAGAGGTAATAGCTGAAGGATGAACTCTTTTTCCCTTGCCGAATTTTTTCAGCACAACCCACACCGGTGCCCACTTCGTCCGCTTGTTCGCCTTGCTCAATTTAATTTTCTTCTGATATTTTCTTTTATGGTATGGAGTAATCATTGTAGTGTAGCTCCTAAAAGAAAAGACTGAAAATTTATTTTCATGGATTTTCTTTTATGGTAGGGGGTTATCATTGTACTCCCTCCAAAAATTCTTTTCCCTGTTTTGTTAATTGTCTGCCAAATCGTTTTCCTTTCAAAACTTTTTCAAGTAAGCCCGCTTTCTCTGACTGCTGCAGAATCACTCTGATAATTTTTCCAGAACCTTTCTTGAATTTTGATGGCTTCATGCCTCGGTTTTGCTTGCTTCCGTATCGAGTCTTCAACCGGTTCACACCGACGACTTTATGGACATAAATTTGTCGCAGGATGCTCGCAGCCCGTTTATGCCAGAAATCAACTTCCTGCGGCGGTCGTTGCTTGCTCACACCAGTCTTCACATACAAACTCCATTCCGGCTGCTTAAATTCCTCAAGCTTTTTCAGCGCCTCAGCTAATTTCTGATTATACACATCAGCAGGCATTTCATACACGCTTGAACTTTTCATTGTTTTCATGTTTATAACAGGCCATTCCTTGCGGAATTAGATAGTTCAGTTGAACTTCAAACCTTTACATACTGAAGAAAAAGGATTTATAAATCTTCGCCACCCGAAAATTTAAATAGACTCAATATGTTACCCTTTAATGATAATAACAGATAAACAGATATTGGAAAACGCTGAAATGTTTGAATACGTAAAAGAAAGAGCATCTGAACGAGATACAATACTCTTTCAAAATAAATCATTACTCTCTGCATGATTATGGAAAAATCCCCTTTAGAGCAGAAACTAGAATCAACATTGCAAGAATTAGGAATACCGTTAGGTCCAAGGATAGGTCAGGACGAATTGGAGCTCGATATAGAGTTTGAGGACCTGACAACAGAAGTAAAATCAACAGACGATCCCTATTCAAAATTCAGGGCAATAATGGATGAGGAAATCTCTGAAGATCAATTGACAAGTCATATTCTCCCCATTAGACGGCAATCAAATATCGATAAAGGATTAGGATTTGAGTATGAATCTCACAGAAGAGATACAGAAACCATCGGAATATATTACGAACCCAAGATAGATCAGCAACTGAAAATAAAGGATAAGAGATATCATCTGGGAATAATAAATCAGCTTTATGGGAATACCGCAAACCAGCTATTTTTCTTAGGCATAGGATCAAACATATTAACCGTCAACTACGAGTATGACTATGCACTTACTCAAGGAATGCGAGACTCATTAGGAAAATTAGAATCTCTTGAAAAAAAGCCTTTCAGCGAACAAACAGCAAACGAATTAATGCAATACATCCAAGAATTATATCGAGCAACACCAGCGACCAGTTAAAAAAAGAGAAAATACTCAAAGAAAAATAAAGTTTAATTCCTTCTCAGCCATTTCAAAAATCTCTTGAATAACCCTTCTGAAACGCATTGTCCGTCAGTACACAAATTGCTCCCGCATTCAAAATCATTTTCGCATACTCTGCCGCCGCCAAATTGTTCAACAAATGCTCCGTCTTCAAAACAGAATTTACCGTCGATAACGTGTCCAAAATCATAACAAGTATCATCAAGAAGGCAACCATCCGGACAGCGATCAATGCATGCGCCATCGCTGCATCCTTCAGGACAGCTATAGGTTTGAATAACCGAATGAACATCTGAAGGAGAAGCACCTCCATAAGTCGCTATATAATCATCATAACACCATTCTTCCTGTATTCTACTTTCATCAAGACAGGTATCAGTTCGCATCCCGTTTTCATCACTCACTATTCCTTTCACGTACACATCTCCTCCACCATCGCTGTCAGTGCAGATGTCAGAATATTCCTCTATACAGCCATTAACTGCGATCTTCGCAACATTATTTGAACTGGATACTAAGCTAACTGTTATCATTGCACCATTTGCTCTTACTGAATCATAAAACTTAAAATTGAGAACACCGTCAATCAAAGTTATTTCTTCACCTACAAGAAGCTTGACGATAAATCCCGAATCTGTCTCTGAGACCTCCTCAACTGCAATCTCTAATCCTGCTAATTCCAGCGATTCAGATTCCAAAAATTCTCTGCTCTTTATACCTCGACTTTCTTCAGCCACTAAGATAACTGCCGAATTGTCCGAAACAGAATCAATTTGTATTTCATACGTTTTTCCTGCAACGTACACAGTCTCCATGATATGCTCCGAAGAAAGCTCAACAGAAGTAGGCTCTAATAACAATGTAGCAAACAAAGAATTAGTTGGATTTGAATTGGATTTAACAGTTATTACCCTAATGTTTACATTATTCACGGTTTCAGTGCTTCCTTCACTAATCTCTTTGCTTTCTTCACCGCAGGTGTTGCACGCACCATCACTACAACCATACGGACATCCAAAATTCTCATAGGTGGAACTATCAAGAGCCCCGTCGCCAGGACAATAATTCTCAAGCAGATTTTTTTCAGAACAGTGATCAACTCGCATGCTTCCATCTTCATCAGTAACCGTTCCTTTAACAAAATAATCTCTGCCACCGTCGGTGTCAGTGCACGTTCCAGCAATTCCATCATCACACGGATCACTGTCATCTGTCAATTGCTCCTCACAAAATGAATAATCTTCCGCATTCAATTTATTGATAACCAATAGTAAATCCTGCGAAACAATATAGCCATCATTATCAATATCAAGCACCGCATCATACTCTGCATCTCCGCATATCTGCTGACCTTCATGTGCATTCAGCAGTGCCGTAATATCTTCAATAAGCTGAGTGCAGCTGTCAGAATTCGCGTCTTCTTCATGAGTGTCCTCACTAGTATCATCAGTATCACTCTCCTCACCAGGCCCTTCTAAAATCAAATCATCAAAAAATAATTTGTAATCAGCATTCTGTCCGTAATTTGCAATGATTAAGACTTTGACATATCGTGTTCCTTTCCACCATTTTCCCTGGCCATCACATGTTCCGGTTGCGCATTCACCTGTGAGAGTTGCAGAATATTTTGTCCAGCTCGTAGGAACACTCAATCCATTTGCTGAATTGTACATATACGTTCCGCCAAATCGATGCTCGCGGATTTTTGTTCCGGCAGGAGCATCCTTGCCAACATTAGTATTGAACTCAACTTCCCAATAGTCTCCCTTACTTTCAACTCTGATGATATCATGATTACTTAAATCAAAATTAGGCAAATCAGCATAATTTCCCGAATTGTCGACGTTAAATGCAACAACGCCGTACTTAAACACTTGCCACTTGCTGCCGTCTTTTATTTTGATTATCTTATCGCTTGCAACAATGTCTGCATATAGCTCGGTTTCGCTACCAGAATAATAATAAACATATTGGCGAGCTATTTCCTTTTTATCCTTGTCATACGGAATAAATCCGTAATAGAATTTAGAATTTCCACTTCCTGATTTAAACCATCCTTCCTGATAATATTCTGTAGTAGGATCAATGGCAATAAAATCACTTTCAATTTGTTCATAACCCTCTCGCAAGAATGAATAACTTCCCGCGTAGGCCTCATTTGATAAACCAATGCCTTTTCCCCAACGCGTATTCCACCCGTTTACATTACCAGTTTCAGCATCGCCATTCGGCAAAAGATTATCAACAGTTCCCGACAAGCTTGCAAGTTCTCCTTCTAAATTATGTGAATCATCATTCTCAAAAAACCAGTCAAATAGACCTGCAGAAACAAAACTAATCAAAAATACACCGCAGATAACGAAACAAAAAAATACCTGCATGCCTCTTTTCATGCTTCAACAAAAGAAATGAATTATTTAAAGATTTCCGTTGGAAAAATAAAAAAAAGGAAAAAAATTGAAAGAAGGGGGATTAACAACAAATACATTTACTAGATAGACTAACCTTATCTATGGTTGTCGTTGTTGCTCCATATCCGGTTTCTAGCTCCATTAATTCTTCTGCAAACCCTGTCGCACCACAACCAATAGCAGTTCCGTCGCCACAACTAGACATTAGTTGATTGTCTCCCCACCAAAAGCTACTATCCATATGCAAATCTTTCTGACCGTCTTGCTTTAGAGCAATATATGTAATAGAAGTCTGAGAACCAATAGTTTTTTTATTCTGTAACTTACATGTTGCAGAACACCATCTATTTTGGGAAGGATCTGGCTCAACTTGAACACACTCATTTAACATATCCCAAATGCTTTCATCCGTTGCAACATTTTCCAACTTTGAATCAATTTCACTCGTCGTATACACCTTATAATTTCCATACCGATTCTGATTCACCTTAATGGAGTTTCCAGTGATAGCAACCGTTGCAACAGAAGCAATAACAGCGACGACAAGCGCAACGCCAATAACCATTAACAGATTATTTTTTGCCATTTATTTTCACCTCCTTTCATTTCAAATAAAAAAGAAATTACTTCGACACCTTCTTTTTCATAATAATAATAATAATAATAATAATAAT
>JBDKJQ010000070.1:0-4494 GCA_039796495.1 archaeon
CTGTAAAAACGGGAGATTATAGTTCTCAAAAAGGTTACTTTGACAACCCCTCAATAACGGTGCGACTTAATCAAGGAACTGGAAATAAAATTAACTACGAAGAAGAACAAGTTTTTACAATTACTGATGAAACCCAAAAAAAAGTTTTATCAAAATTTCTTTCAAAAGCAAGCGCGGAAAAAAATAAAGATACGGGCATGAGTCCTAAAGATAAATGGTATACTAATTTGAATAGATGATTATTTTATAGAAATCTCTCATTCTTGACTATTATCTTTGTGCAATTCTATTTTCTCTTCCCTTTTTTAAACTTTCCTGACAATAGACGATAAGATATGAATGATGAAGATGATCCTGTAACACCGTAAGTTTGTTTTTATAACTCACATGATCAGAAACATCGGCATGTGTTGCTCCGCATATGATTGCATTCAAATCTTTAGATATGATATTTTCTGCAAATGCCCTGTTTCGTGCATTTGCTGTAAATCTTATTTCAGCGTCTGTTTTCAGGAGGTTTCCTTCTGCATCAAATGGGATATCAGACTCCCTCAATTGTTTGGGTAATTCGGGTAGTTTGCTGAGCCCTGTGAGAAATGCTGGTTTTTTTAGATCACTGGCTACTGTTAAATAATTTATTAGCATGTGCAGAGCGGCATCTTCAATCCCATATCGAGGAATATCAACATGATGTTTTGAAAATTGCTCGCACAAGGAATCTATCCTTTCATTTGGAACATCTCCTACATATGCAAATCTAAACTCGTGGGTATCCTTCTTTTCAACCGGAAAAAACAATCCTTTACTATCAGTTGCTAATCCTTCAACACCAAGTGAATCAATTCCATAATTAGTTACGAGATGTTTTAATAATCGCGCCTGCATATTTCTGTCAACTGTTCCGTGATCTTCAGCAAGTATCAGTAATTCTTTATTTGAATCCCGTTTCACATAATCACCCAGGGTAAATCCTGCCTGTCTAAATTCCTCTGGCAAGCCTTTTTCTGCGAGCGTTTCCAGCCTTTGAGTGCTATAGGAAGGTCCTTTAATTGTACTTATTTTTTTAGGCTTTGTATCGGTGCTTTCCAGCAATGCAGCACCTACAAGCCCAATACTCCCTGCGAATAAAAAATCCCTGCGATTCATTCTTTTCTATAGGAAAGGAACTATTTAAACCCTTCTCTTTGTAACCACTATTAGATAGTTATGATATTTTTCTTTTTTTATTGAGGACGAGAATGTTTAAATAAATCTTTTTTATCTTTATACCATGAAAAAAGGAGGACAGATATTTATTTTTATTATCATTGCGATTGCTCTTATTGCTGCAGTGGCAGTGTACTTTTTTGCTGTTCGTTCTCCGGAAAATAGCAGCACAGACATTGTACCAATTCAGTCGTTTATTACGGATTGTATCGGGCAGACTACCCGTGAAGCGGTTTATATTATCGGACAAAGCGGAGGATACGTTACACTCCCTGAAAAATCAACTGCCAACGCAATTGCAATTTATTTTGATAAAGGAACTGTTCTTATGCCTTCGCGAGAGACTATGGAACACGAATTAAATACATTTGTTAATGAAGCACTTTTATTTTGCACGCAACATTTCTATTCATTTGAAGATGTCGAGGTTGAAGAAGGGGAAATTACAACGCGCGGTATTATCAAAGAATCTACTATTGATTTTAATGTTCATTACCCTCTCGCCATTAAAAAGGGCACTCAGATGCATCATTTAGAGAATTTTGAAATGAGTATTGAGAGTAATCTGTTTCATATCCATGCCTTTTTGGAAGAATATATGAAAGAGCAAACAACCTATACCGATTCGTTGTGTATCGGCTGTCTTGCACGCATAGCCCAGACGTATAATCTGCAAACGGAAATTTTAGATTATGATGCAGAAACAGTGATTATTGGTGTTGTTGATCCTTATTTAGAAATAAATGATGAACCTTATCGGTTTTATATTGCGCTTCGCTTTTAACATGGTATCACAAAAACAGATGACTATTGGCATATTGATTATTGTTCTTTTATTCGGAAATATACTCGTGTATGCGCAAACGGTTGAAGAGAAAATAAGCGAACTCACTGTTCAGGGAAAAGGAATTGGTTTTACCAAGAAAGGAGATGGTTTTGAAATAAAGGTAAGTAAAGGTTCCAGTTTTAATTTTATTGTTGAAAATTATAATTTTGCCTACACTCACTTCAACGGCGATGGTCATTTTATCCTGGATAATTCCGGCATTATTGTTGAGGCAGCATTTGAAGCTTCACAAAATCAGGAGTATTTCATCAACGGAGTAAAATATTTTGTCCCTCAATTTGGAAAAGTTCATTTTAAAGACGGAGTTATGCATGTTCAAGTCCCCGAAAATAGCCAGATTAAAGAACCAGAATCTTTATTTGAATTTGTTCCTGGAAAAATGGAAATCACCACCACGAACGGCAAGGCCATTACTCTTCCGAACGGTAAACAATTCGTCGGCACGCTCGGTTATGATGAACATGGATTCTTTGTTACAGCACATAAAGCTGCCCAGATTGGCAATTTTAAGATAGAAAATAGCAATAGCGAAAAATTTTATTTTGATTTTAAGGGAGAAAAAAATCCTCTTTACCCTGGGTTTTATCTTTCTTACAATGAAAATGCAGGCAAGATGATTTTTGGAACAAATACCCAGAAAGGAAAAGCAACCTTGTCTATTGCTGATAGTGCCGGGCTGTATGAAGGAATCGGCATGTTTGTAGAAAAAAATGATCATGCCTCATGGACGCTTATTGCAGGCCAGCCGCATGGCGACAGTTATATGTTATTCGAGCGAAAAAAGGACAAAGGAGAAGTAACATATGGAGAAACACATGGTTATTTTGAAAATGTGCAGGACAACAAAAAAATATTTTACACTGCTGACACAAAGGACATTCAGATTCAAAATCTGAAAGGATTTGAAAGCACTTCTCCAATGCCACTGCAATACAAGATGTTTAGCTATGATGATAAGGGAAATTCGATTTCCTTACTGCCTGACGGCATGACGTTTATCGTCGGAAATGTGCAGAAGGGTTTTTTGAGTGCGATAACGGGAAACACACGATATGCTTCTTCTGATGAAACGTATCTTGGATGGGGAGATACAGAAAAGATGGGAGCTGGATTACATCGCGGGGTTTCTAATCTGATCTCTTATAATTATCCCTCTGAAAAAAATTTTGAAACATTTACTAGAATTGATTTTCATACCGATGTTTCTATGACTCCGGATATGTATCGATTATTAATGGATTCCTTAGAATATGCAGGTCCTACCGCTCAAAAAAACTTGCAGGAAGGTCAGGGAATATTTTATAGACAGGGTAGGATTGTCATTGGAGGATTTCCCGGAGACGGATGGGGCGGGAATGGAAAAGTTCAGATTGGCTCACGCATACAAAATGATCCTGACTATATCATCCATGAACTTTTTCATGAATTAACCTTGAGTGATGATGGATTTATGACGGAATGGGAGCAAGTCTCCGGAAAATATGTTGCAAATGGACAAACGAGAAGCTGGAGCACTAAAGGACATACCAGCCAGTATGGCTCTAGTAATGTTTATGAAGATGCCGCTGAATTTGCACGATTTTTTATTCGAAGCGAAGATCAGATTATTGCTGATTTTCGAGGAAGTGATGATCACTATTTGAATACTGCCCATGAAAAATTATTAGCGGCAAAAACTGCATTATATATCGTAAAGAACAAACTTCCGACTGCTGAACTCAATCGATTGCGGCAAACTCTTTCTGCTGCCGGTTTGCAAACCGACGACGCTTCTCTGCAAAAATTCATTGATGAAACAAAAAAATGGAGCGGAGGAGTGAGATGAAAAAACTAATTATTTTTTTGTTTATTTTTGTATGCACTGTAACGGTTGCTGCTGCACAATCCTCTTTTTATTATGAAATCACTGTGCACTATGACAACCATAGTGAGCAATATCTGCGCATAGAGTCAGTGAATATTATTTTTTCTGCGGTTCCTTTAAAGGAGGAAAATGGGAATTTCTTATTGAAGGTACAAGATAAAGAAACGGTATATTCGGAGGGACGATTTTATATTCCAAATGCCTTAGCAGCAGATAGTATCGATCCTGAGAGCGGTGAATTTACCGAAGGAGAAATAGTCTTCCTTGATAATACGACATTTACGGTGTATGCCCCCTATCATGCAGCAGCGACTACTATTGCGATGTATAACGGCGATAATTTACTCGATGAAGAAAACGTCTTGCGGTTTTCTAAAAATGTTATAAAAAACGATTCTTATATCCCTCCTGTGCCAAATGACGCTCCTGTATCGGATGTGCATCAGAAAAATTATTATCTTATCATCGGGTTTATCGTTATTCTTCTGATCGGACTGATTATATTACTACGAAAATTTTTATTCGGTATATTTAAATAATTCTCTGCTTTTTTCCCTGTATGAAAAAGAGGATGAAG
>JBDKJQ010000071.1:0-4274 GCA_039796495.1 archaeon
ATAATATCAATTGATATTATCTTTATGGAATCAAAAAAATTGTATAGAGAACATAATGATGTAGCACGAAGTCCTACATTACAAACGGTTTTAATGGTTGAAAAATATATTGACGATAATAGTGGTGAGTATACCAAAACCCAATTGTTCAATAATCTTCCAAAAAAAGTTATGTGGCAGACATTTCAGGTTATTATGGAATATTTAGAGAGTATACATAAAGTGGGATATGATAAAGAAGGATATGTTGTTTACGTGTGGAATCCATTATTAGCTGAAACATACAGAAATCGAAGTGATTTAGAATGGAAGCGAAAATAAAATTTGTCGATATAAAATTAAAAGAGGCGTATATAGCTTTGGAACAGAGCAATCCACGTCTTTACAATGAAATAACTAAAGCTCTTGAGGAAATCTCAAAAGATGCTTACTGTGGCAGGCAAGTTAAAAAAAAATTGATTCCACGAGAGTATATTGTTAGGTATACTATTAATAATCTATGGATTTATAATCTACGAAAAGATTGGAGGCTTTGTTATTCAGTAGCAAACGACGATATTGAAGTGTTAGCTCTTATTTTAGAATGGATGGATCATAAAGACTACGAGAGGTTATTTCACTTTTAACATGGCAGATTATGACCTATTGGGAAACATTGCAATCATTAAATCGGAAAGAAACGGGAAAAAGAAAACTAAGAAAGAGAAACTAGGAGAGGCGCGGGAAATTTTACAAAGACCGTCGGTGAAAACGGTCCTTGAAAAATCAACACACGTGAAAGGAAGATTGCGAAAAATACAGACGAGGTTTATTGCTGGAGAAAAAGATAAAGTTGCATTGTATCGAGAGAATAATTGTGTTTTTACTTTTAACATCGATGAGTGTTATTTTTCCCCCCGTCTTGCGCATGACCGTAAAGAAATTGCTGAGAAGATCAAAAAAACTGATTCTGTGCTTTGTTTGTTTTCCGGAGTTGGAGCGTATCCGATTGTGATTAATAAAATAGCACGGCCACGAAGAATTGTTGCGGTTGAAATCAGCAAGGCCTGCTGCAGGTATTTTACGGAAAATCTTGCGTTAAATAAAATCTCTTCTGAAGATATTGCAATTATCCAGGGAGATGTCAAGAAAAAGATAGATAGCGGTTTTGTGAAAAAGCAGGGGAAATTTGATGTGATTGTCATGACGCGGCCGAACCTGAAGGAGAGCTTTTTGAAAACTGCCTTATTGGTTGCAAAAAAAAATACGAGAATATTTTATCACGCGTTTTGTCATGCGGATGATATTGATATGGTTGTTGAAGACTTACTGGAGGAAGCAAAGAGGTTAAAGAAGAATATTTCTATCAAAAAAATTACTCCTGTTGGAAATATTGCGCCGTATAAATATCGGTATAGAATTGAGATGATTATTAGATAATCTCTTGTATATTTTTTACTGAAGGATATTATTTAAACTTTCTATGATCTCTGCAATCATGAATTTAGAGCTTAGAATCACCAAAACTGTAGTAAACGGAAAACCAATGGAAGTTTTTATGAACGCTACATCAGGGTTTCTTTTTATTAATCGACACAGAGTTTTTGTTGGAGGCTATCTTAATGTCACCGGTCCTTGGTTTGATAAAGAGCCTACTCTCACTTTTATGTATGACCGGAAAACATTCTGTCGTTTACCCGCTTATGTTGAAAAAATAAAATTCCTTCCGAATGTTGCCGTCGGTGAGAATCTCTATGAAAATAACTCTCCTCTTTGTGCTGTTGATCTCATTTTTCCTCCTACTACCCTGCTCGCTCAGGGAAATTATGATCCTCCTCTTTTAAAACAACAAACTTAAAATACCTGTTTTCTGTTTTATTTTCATGAAAAAGATATGCCCTTCGCAAGAGATTCAGATCACTCATGATCGAGAAATTGCTTTTACTGACGGTAATCATTATCCGTGGACGGCCGATCCTCATGGATATTTTTTAGTTAAACTTGCGGATGGATTTATTTGTTGCGGTTTTGTTGATAAGACAACCCATCGCATGCTGATTGAACTTCGGGGAAAAAATCCTGATAAGATTGTTAAAGAAATTGTTGCGCGCGATCTTTGTGATAAGCCGCATCTTGCGTATATCTCTCAGGAATTAATGATAGCGCATGATTGCTTGGTCAATAATAAATTATATGTGCAACGATGATGGAACTGAAAAATTTCAATCAACGTTGTTATGAACTCTTAAAAAAAGTTCCGCGCGGGAAAGTTACAACGTACAAGGCACTTGCGCATGCGTTGCATACTCGAGCGTATCGTGCCGTGGGCAATGCTATGAACAAAAATCCTTATGCTCCTTTTGTTCCGTGTCATCGGGTCATCAACAGCGACGGTAGATTAGGAGGATTTGCAACTGGCTTGTCGAAAAAAATCCTGTTGCTGAAAAAAGAAGGTGTTGCAATAAAGAATAATGTTATTGACTTGAAAAGATTTGGGTATGATTTTAATTGACTTCTTCGCGTTTCCAAATAACTTCGCCCAGAAAAGGGTAATCAGAAAGAACAACATTCGGCCATTCACTAATACAAGAATCATACCCTTCACGTGCAATAGCAAGACATAAATCAGATATTTTATCGCTCCTTTCTCCATCATAAACTCCTTCTGTAATAAAATAATAAACGACCGATCGTGTCATGACATCATCTTCAGGATCATTGCCCTTTGTAAGTGCCACTATTCTTTCATCTTCCTGTGCAAATGCTATTAATCTGTCTTGTAAACTTTTCATGCGAACAATTCCTTTTCTTTTTTTGATAACGCTTTTGGCGCTTCACCACCATGCCAGGTCAGGCGTGGTCTGATTCGTATCGGATACAATCGTTCTGAGTTATCGTCGAGGATAATACCTGAACCTTTCAGGTCGGGAAGTTCTCTCATTGATTTTTGAATATTTTCCAAAAGATAAGTCTGCATAATTTCGTTTAACGCTTCGATGTCATGCTTGTTTGTGAGTCGATGCGCAATGACAATATCACTCTGTGTCATGACATCACGATGAATAACGCCGGGTTGTTGTGTTGCGAGTACCATAGAAATTCCCGGCTGTCTGCCTTCCCGTAATAATTGTACTAATGCGTTTGTTGCCGGAGTTTCTCCTTGCATGGGAAGAAATTCATGTGCTTCATCCAAGAACAACCAGACGAGCGGCATTTCTTTTTTATTTTCTCCCTTATCAATGCCATAATAAATTTCATCAACCTCTTCTTTTTTTCGCGCGAGCATTCTTTCATTGAACAATTTTTTTGAAATCAATCCAATGATCAATGCCCGAACATTAAATGAAGCGACTGAGGAATACATTGATAAATCAAGGACGCTGGTTGTTCCTGCGCTGATCAATTCGTTTACTTTTGTTGCCTGCTGGGATTTTTTTGCAAATACTTTCCAGGATTTTGCGGCTTCAAACAATGCCATTGCTGATTTTTTTGTCAATTCTTCTGATTCAGTATCATGAGTTATTTCGTCAACGATATCGTCTAAATCATATTCACCTTTTTCTCCTACTCGTGCAATAATCTTTTGAATCAAGATTGAAACTGGGTTTATCATTTCAAGCCTGAAAATGGAAAGCCAGTCTTCAACGTCAAGCTCGTTGACGGCAAGCGCAAACTTGTTATCAACGGGCATTTTTCTTTTTTCAAACTCTTCAAAATAACCGTGGGGAATCCAGACGTTAATAGGCAGGTTTTCTCCTTTTAATCCCCACTCGTCTAATAAAATAATATCTTTGTCGTTTTTGAATTTCATGGTCCAGAAAATTCCCATAGTGTCAAAAATCAACGGCGCAATATTCTCTCTTACTTCTTGGGGAAGTTTTGACATTTCCTCGGCGATGACGCCGATACTGTAGGATTTTCCTGAGCCTCGTTTTCCTGCGATCAAAATGACGTGGCTTCTCACTACATCCAGCCATAGTCTATTAGAAAGCGAGGTATAATTTCCCATCTGAACATAGCCTTTTCCAATAAATACCAGTCCTTTCTCTGCAAATTTTTTTTTGTCTTCTTTATCTCTTCCTATAATAATATCGTACGGCATAGTCACCTTTTTTATTTTGATACGGGGCAGTTCTATTTAATGTTTTTGATGCTGTTGGTTGGATAAAACAGCGTGTATAGCCCAGCGACATATGTCGTAGGGCTAAAATAATTTATGAAATGCGAAATAAATGTCGGCAGGACATTTATTTTCTAGACTTGTATGCGGTCTGAAATGATTATACCTCATTCTG
>JBDKJQ010000072.1:0-2551 GCA_039796495.1 archaeon
GATAAGCCATAACGCAACGAAATAATTCAGGAATCGTGGCCAGATAAGGATCAAGATTCCGATGATAATCGACAAGACTGCAAGCGTGATGGTAAGTGTTGCCATTGTTTCCTCCTTTCACATTTTATAATTCTATAGTTAATAAAGTAATTTTGTATTTTAAATACTTCGGTTGGGGAGAACGCTGCCACTGGTCCTCAAAAATTTTATTTGAAGAAAATTTTTGGGAACCTCGGTTCAGGTTTGAACCTGCGGTGAAACGAACCCTGAAATATGTTTGTATTTTTTCATATTGCCAGAGGCAATTTACATTTGCTGCGCAAATATAAAACGCCGCCACTGGGAATCGAACCCAGGAACCGAAACGGCACGGATTAGCAATCCGTTGCTCTACCACTGAGCGATGGCGGCTTAAAGTAATTTCGCAATGTGACTTTTTAAAGCCATCGCGAAGGAACTGCCTCAAAAATCCTGTTATATGATTTTTGATGGGCCAGAAATTTTTATAAAAATTCCTGGAAGCGATGGCGGCTTGAAAATAATAGCTCAAGAAGGTTTTTAAAACTTCCACTAAAAAGATCATATCTCACATCACAACAATATTTTTATAATAAATCTTGTTGTGAAAACCATGTACACATTTAGGCGCGGTTTTCATGGGGATATTGTCTTGGAACATAATCAGGATTTTTTCAACTTGGGGTATAATTACGTTGCTGAACTGCCGCTCGTGCTATGGCTTCATATTCTTTCCTCTGAAGGGGAAAACATGTTTGCCTCATTTCCCGAAGAGAAACCATATAAGCTTGAAATAAGTGAGGAAGAAATAATTAATCAGATACTGCGTGCTCCTTTCAGAAATCGTTTAACTCCTCCTGAATTTAATGAACAGATCGCGATCTGCAATATTGATTCGTTTTGTGCAGGAAATAATAGAACGCATTACACCTGGGAATTGCGCGATGACAAAAAACTTTATTTAGATCGAGTAGACAAACCAGTCCTTTCGCTTGATTGCCGGCAAGATAGGGAATTTATTAATGATTATCTTACATTTCTTGACAGAGACACGCAGTTTTCTCACCTGCGAGGCCAAACCCGGGAAGTCATGCGGCGATTAAGAACGGTTTAATCTTATCTCCTCAAGCAACTTATTTTTCTCTTTTCTCGATGTATACTTTTTTCCAAACTTAACAAGCACAGGATTTAACTCTTTCCAATACGATTCAGGAAATAATTTTTTCAGATCCTGCTCAACATCCTCCGCTTTTGTGCGAGAGCTCCACCCTAAATAGCGGGAAATATAATGGACATGCGTATCAACACCAATGGTGTTATGTCCTTGTTCAGAAAGAAACACGTTTGCCGTTTTATTGCCAACACCAGGCAATGCAGTCAGCTCATGATAGTCAAGAGGGACATTCCCATTATATTTCTCCTCAAGCATCTGCGCGCAGGCAAGAATATAGCGTGATTTATTTTTGTAAAAGTTTATTGGTCGTATTATTTTTTGTATGTCTGGCACAGAAGCACGCGCTAATGCAGGCGCATCAGGATATTTTTTAAAAAGTATTTCACAAATTTTTATAGTTGTCTCATCAAGTGAGCGTGCGGATAAAATAGTTGCAATCAGCGTCTGAAAAGGACTGTCCCACTCCTCTGCAGCCAGCCTCATACTACCTTGCAACTCCCTGATTTTTCTAAATTGCTGTAACGCTAAGAGTTGATTCATGATAAGAGATCAAAAATATGTTTTTTAATATATTCTTCAAAAAAGATAGTTTAATAAAGCTTATAAACTTTTTTTACATATATAATTTGTCTATTTTCAAATAGACGCGTGAAAGGAGGTTAAATGGCAAAAGGAAGAGGTAATGTAATCGGCGGCTGGGCTTTTTTGGTCGGTGTGATCCTTGCAATAATACTGGGTCTTGGATTCGGTCAAAATTTTGCGTGGCTTTTGGTAGTAATTGGCCTAATCATCGGTTTGCTTAATATAGCTGATGAAGAAGCATCTCAGTTCTTGATGTCTGGAACAATTCTTGTAGTTGTGTCTGCATTAGGTGGAGAAGTGTTGTCTGAGCTTGCATATGTAGGCGGGATTTTACCAGCGCTCGTAACCTTGTTTGTACCAGCAACAATTGTTGTTGCAATACGACATGTGTTCAGTCTAGCAAAACATTAAATTAATTTTATTTATTTTTTTACCTTTTATTTTTTAATATCTCTTATTGTTATAGAAAGAAGAATTGCTGTATATTCACCACAGCACTTCTTTATAAAAAATAAGGAGTTTGTAAGTTTCTAAATTGAGGTTAATTAAATGTGCGGGGTGATATATGTATCCTGAAATAGAAGATATAGATATTGATGCGATAGAAGAAATAATTAATGCCTAAGAGAGTATTCCAACAATCTCTGTGATTAATTATTTACTCTATTTTTTTAGATTTTTTCGTGCTCCTTCTCCTAAACCAACCTAAGCTGTAACAAAAATACTCCGCACACATTTAAATCACGATTGCGGTAAGAATGAATGAAAAAACAGTTT
>JBDKJQ010000073.1:0-24127 GCA_039796495.1 archaeon
TACAAGTCTAGAAAATAAATGTCCTGCCGACATTTATTTCGCATTTCATAAATTATTTTAGCCCTACGACATATGTCGCTGGGCTATACAGGGTGGGGTTTCTATCGGTTCGCATGCCGACAATAATCTCTTGATCTTATTGCTTCCGCTTCTTGTTCAAGTTCATCCAATCTTTTTATCAATGCAGAAATTTGGGGATGATTTTGCGAGACTCCGTCTCTGTTATTGAGAAATCTTACATATTCTCTCGCAGAATGCAAATGAACGAAACATTCCAACTGATCTTCTTGATCAGATGAAGTTTTTTTCGTAAGATACAGCCCTATCTGCTCATTAGCTCCCTTAAATAAATAATTATCATCAAGCCCTTGCTCATCCAGAACATGTTTTTCTACATCGGCTATACTCATAGTTACTGTTATTGGATTTATTATATAAATTTTTTCTTCTGAATTACTATTGAAAGGAGATTTATCTTCGTAAATATCTACTCGCTCTTATTAGCAAAAAAGAGGCTAGAGTGCCTGTTGCCATTCCTGCAATAAAATATGCTGTAGAATAATCTGCTGTTGGTTTCTCTTGAGATATCGCTGGGGAGCTTTGTGAAAGCGTTTCTGTTTTTTCATAAGATCTGTTGCTCACTTTTTCACCTTCAGGCTGATGTGCTCTGATATCTGTTGCTGGAAATACCATTGAACTTGCCAATACCAATCCTGCTAATCCTTGTTTTAGTTCTTGCATGAAATGATGGGGGTATGATCTTTTTAAGGATATCTTTGCTAACTTATTTTCTCAACACTGCTTATGCCTTTCTCTTTTTTTATTCTTATGATATTATCGACGAAACTTTCTATTTTTGGCTCATGGGAGACAATAATCAATTGCTCGACGCTTAATTGTCCTAACACATCCCGCATCTTGTCCAGCTGCTGGTATGAAAATCCATCGGTCGGCTCGTCGAGAATTATCAGATTTGCCGTTTTAATATTGCTGAGCATTGAATTAATCACCTGATTCAATGAAAGCCGATATGCCAATGCAATTGCAGTTCGTTCTCCTCCTGAAAGATATTCATAATCGATTTCATAATCCTGCTGTTCTATTATCGGGGAGAAATCCTCGTCCAGTTTTGCTGACAGACTTTCTGAAACAAGAATTGAAAACCATTTTGAAAATAATTTTGAGAACTCTTCTTTTAGTGCATTCATCACCTGTTTTTCAGTAAATAAAATAATTTCGAGAAATTTTTCTGAGATCCAGTATTCAAGTTCTCTGATTTTTTCTGTCTGCTGTTTCAGTTTTTCTTTTTCTGCTATCTGCTGTATTCGCTCATTGATATCCTGCTCCAGATACTGAATCTCCCTGTTTGTTTCTGCTTTTTTTATCGCTGCATAATTTTCCTCTTCCTTTGCTTTTTTCAATTCTGTCTCACGTTCTTTGAACAATACATCATATCTCTCAAATTCTTTAATCGCGTTTTCAATAGTCTCTATATGTTTTTTCAACATCTTCACATCCTGCTCGATTGTTTTCAGTTGTTTTTCCATATCAGCGACTCTTTTTTCCTTATCCTGAATATTCTCTTTTTTTATCTTTAATATCTCCATCGAAGATTTTTTTGACCTGAACTCCTCTATCACTTTTTTCACTTCCTCTATTTTTTTCACCTGTTCTGCTTTTTTTGACAGCAGCTGCTGTATTGTTTTTTCAGTCGTTGTAACCTCATTGTCTGCATTATCAACTATATTTTTTTTATATTCATGTGACACTCCCTGCAAACAGGTAGGACATTTTTCCAGGCTGATGATCTTGTTTTTTAAATTTCCCGCTTCTTTTTTTCTTGATTCTGAAGCGTGGATAATGCTTATTGTTTCAATGTATTCTTTTTGCAGTTCTTTCTCTTTTTCTTCCTGAAATTTTATTCTCTGATTTACCGCATTGTATTCCTCCTCGTTGAATGATATCTTTTTTGATTCTCTTACCTCATCCTGCAATGCAGCTACGTTCTTTTGCATGCTCTTTAGCTGGCTTTCTTTTTCTGCATGTAAAATGTCTGTTTTTGCCTTCTCCGTTTGAAGTGATCTTTTTTCATTGACCTTGTCTTCAATCTTTTTCAAATTATTTTCTCTTGTTTTTCTTGCTTCAACTTTTTCATTGTATTCTTTCTCTTCCACCACTTTTTTTTCCTGTAATTTTTTCATATTCTCTTTTTTCTGATTGCATAATTCTTTTTCTTTTTCCAGATTTGTCAATAATGCTTCATTTATCCGCGTCTTTTCTCTGAGCTTTGCAGTAAGCAGCGAGGTATTTTCTTCTATCCGTTTGTATTTGTCAATACCAAACACGTGCCGCAATGTATTCAATCGCGTATCCTCTGATTCTAAAATGATCTGCTTCATTTCTTCCTGAGGAGTATAGACGGTAAACTTATAGAGGAGATTTGTTTTTTTTGAAAATTCCTGAGGGTAATTCAGAACCTTGAGAACTTTTGACTTAATCTCGGTAATGCTTTCCTCGAATCGCTGGTTGTCAATGATAATGGTGGCAGAATCCTGAGTGATTGATTTTTTATTTTTTTTTAACGTCCGCTCTATAATTATGGGCTTATCTTCTATTTCAAGTTCCAGACATACTGTTGCTTCATCTTTATCAGTTCGTAACAATGCATTTGCCTTTTGCGAGGGTTGCAGTCCAAATAATGCAAATTCAATCGCAAGAAGGATTGTTGTTTTTCCTGAACCTATATCTCCTGACAGGAGCGTTGAACCCTTTGGAAAAATAATTTCCTGGTCCTCATAGCTTCGGATATTTTTTATTGCTAGTTTTTTTAGTATCATGCTCTTTTTGTTGATTTAGAATTTTAAGAGAAACGGCGAGGGAATTTATAAGGATAGTTGTGATGGATAAGACTTATTAATATCTTTGCTGTCATTGTATTAAACAAACATACATAAATTCTGATGGAAAATAAACATGATTTCGAAGCTCGCTATGGAGAACCCCGCGGATTAGTGAAACTGTCCCCTACCGTCAGACCAAGCGGGCCGTTTCTCTGTTATAGTGATGCGTCAATGTGTGAACGTGGTTCAGCGTATGGAATTATTGTTATTAACAATGCACAAGTTTTCCGTTGTGAATCAGGCATGTTTGATCTTGAGGCTGATAACAGCATAGCCGCTGAATTGTTGGCAATGACCAAAGCTTTGTCTTTTGTACCTAATTCCGTAGGGGGAACTTCTTATTCTGATTTAGAGAATATTTCGAGTCTGTTGTTAATGGAAACTAATAGTAGGAAGTATGACGAGCTGGTTACGCGGCTGAATGATGAACTTGGTCGAACAAATTGTATTGCAAAGTATTTACCAAAAAATCTTCGGGATGACTACTATTTTGAATGTCACAAAATGGCTAGAAAGGCGCGACGAAAATGTATTTATTAAATTTGCTGAAATATTTATTAATTATTTGCTACCGAGAATATATAAAAAAGTACGATTTACGGTAAATAGTGTATTCTTAGTAGGTTTGACGTTATCAACATATGTCTCATTTAATAACGGATTTATCCGAGCTAAAAAGAAGGTATTATGCAGGCTATGCTCAAGGGCATATGGGTCTCAAATTTTTTTGGAGTGATGTTAATAAGATTCTTACATGAATTCTTTTGGGAAACTTCTGTTTCCCTCTTAAAAATTGCATACACTCTTTTTTGGGATGATGAGATATTGCTAAGGAAACTTATAAGGTTAATGATACTGAAACTACATAATATTTTTAAAGTTTGAAACTATTTTTTCAGGATGAATCATATCTCTCTGCTTTCGGTTGTTGGAGCTCTGGTTCTGAGTGCGTCAGTTGGATGCAACGGACAAAAAAATTATGACGATGCTTACACTTCCGGCTTTAATGAGGGGTTGGATAAAGGGTATAGTAGAGGATATTCTGCAGGATATGAAGATGCGGAATTACATTTTAAGTGTGCCTCTGAGACAAAATCGCCTCATACTCTCAAGTCACCCCTGGAAAAATATAAAGAGACTCATCCTGAGCTGAGAGAAGAATAGATCTATACTAATTTTTCTGAGAGATCACATAAAAAATTTCATTTTCTATTGAGAATGATTGAAATATTAGTTTAAGATGTATAAGCATATTTTCAAATCCTATTCTCCGAGGGAGATTCATGTTTTTTCTTGTCAGTGTTTTTGTTGCAAAGCTTGCAATTATATATTTTGTCTTGTTTTCTTCAAAGAATTTTTTTATAATCTCTCCTGAAGTTTTCTTCTTTTTTGTGTCGATGAGATCAATGATTTTAAACATGAACACCATGTCTGCTAATGACCTCTCTGAAATTTTCTGCGAGTTTCTTATATCGAGCAGTTCTGCTTTTCCGTTTAATCCTTTTTGCTTCATTATATCAAAATAATCATTGATGAACTGTATGTCCGCATTGTCGATGTCATATGCATAATATGTTACTGACTCCAGATTCATGAACGGAAATGAAATCGGATTTAATCCTGCTCCGATGTCGATAATTACTCTGGGCTTTCCTGTTACAGAAAATATTTTTTTGTAAATTGATTCATAATCTTCTACTCTTTCTTTTGCTGAAATCGCCGTTGCAAGTATCTTTTTTGCTGCCTGTTTTATTTTTTTATCATTATTTTCTTCCACTGATTTTTTTATTTCTTGAAGATAACTGTTTCTTTTGTTTTTCTTTTTTGTCTGATAGCTCGCATATACTCTATGAAGTTTTTTCCTTATTTCTTTGATCATCTTTTTTGATTCACTCTTTTTTATTTCTTCTTCTCTTAATTGCGGATGTTGTTTTAGATAGAGCTGGATCTCTCTTTGCACGAGTTCATCGGAAATTGTTTTATATTTCTTGTTGTTTTTTATCAGGGATATAATTTTGTCTTCCATTACTATAGAAAAATCAAAAGATTTATAAAGCCTCTTTTTTAATTATTACAATGGCTAATATAAAACCAACAATGAATGTCGTGTTTGTCGGACACGTTGATCATGGTAAAAGTACCTGTGTCGGACAATTGATGTTTCAGTCTGGCATTATTCCTGAGCAAGAATTGAAAAAATTGCGGGAAGAAGCTGAGAAACATGGTAAACCGGGATTTGAATTCGCGTATATCATGGATCAGGTTAAAGAAGAGCGAGAGAGAGGAGTTACTATTGATTTGTCTTACCAGAAAATTATCACGCCAAAACGACAGGTGACTATTATTGATGCGCCTGGACACAAAGATTTTGTTAAAAATATGATTACTGGTGCTTCACAGGCTGATGCTGCTTTCTTGACTATTGCTGCAAAAGAAGGAGTACAACCTCAGACGAAAGAACACTTATGGCTTTTGCGAACCATGGGTGTTGGAGAAATTTCGGTTCTTATCAATAAGATGGATACTGTTGAATATAAAGAAGATGCGTTCAATAAAGTGAAAGATGAAGTTTCTGCACTGTTGAAAACTGTTGGTATTAAACTAGAAAAAGTTCCGTTTATTCCGGTTGCAGGGTTAAAAGGAGATAATATTAAAAATAAATCTACGAACATGCCTTGGTATAAAGGGCCAACCTTGTACGAGCAATTGGACATTTTCCCTGAACCGAAAAAGCCGATTGAATTGCCGATGAGAATGCCGATACAAGATGTGTATGAAATTACTGGTATTGGAACTGTTCCTGTCGGAAAAATTGAAACTGGTGTTATGAAATTGAATCAGAAAGTTAAAATCTTGCCGGGAAGAAGCGGACGAGGAATTGACGGAGAAGTCAAGACCATTGAGATGCACCATGAGCAATTCCAGGAAGCACTCGCTGGTTTTAATGTTGGTGTTAACATTCGAGGCGTTGGCAAGAAAGATATTGCACGAGGCGATGTTATCTGCGATGCTGCAAAGCCTGCAACGATTGCTGAAGAATTCACTGCACAGATTGCAGTTATTAATCACCCAACGGTCATTGCAAAAGGTTATACTCCTGTATTCCATGTTCACACTGCACAAGTTCCTTGTCAATTGATACAGATTGTCCACAAAATTGATCCGACCAGCGGACAACCAATGCAGGGACAAGTTGACTTTTTGAAAAACGGCGATGTTGCTGTCTGCAAGTTCAAGCCAATCGGCAATCTTGTCATTGAAAAATCTTCAATTAATCCCCATATGGCACGATTTGCAATTCGGGATGCTGGAGCAACTGTTGCTGCCGGTGTATGCACTGAACTTGTTGAGAAGAAATTTGCGTAAGTTTTTTTGGTGTGCATATAACCCAAATAAAAGAGTTCTTGGAGAATTATGGGCAAAAATTTTGACAATAAGTCATCTGCTGAAAAATATTTAGAAGAAGAAGTTATAAGAACTGTCTATTTGTTTTTGCCGTTGTTTCCTATTAATGAAAATGATTTGCAAGGATATGAAAAGCCCACAGTTTTAATTGATGACGATTCTGACTATCAACGTAGCGGATATTATAGTAATGAAAATAGTATTTATTTTGCTAAAGAGGATACGATTACTAATCACTCTATCGGAGAATATGTTGGAGACTGGTTGTATCATAATGTAAATCCAAGCATCTTTAAGGAAAAGAGAAAAAATTTTGAAAAAATTATAGATAATGAAAATTTTGGCGAATCTGCACGTCGTTATTTTGCAGGTCTTGATCTTGGTTATTATATTCTATTTGATATAGTTCCTTATTATTGTGGGCTATATAATAATGAAAGAGGAAATTTTCAGTCACCTTCGACTCAAGATGTTCTGGAAACTATTACGAGTATGGAAGCGGAAGGATTTGGAAACCGCTCGTTTGGTAGAGGAGCTATAGCAGTTCAATATGCTTTACTCAAAACAAGAAGACTGGCAACATTGCTCTATGAAAGACATGATACGCAAGAGTTCAGATTATTAACAGGAATGACACTTAAAGATGCTCAAAAGAAAATAAAGCTATTAACCGGTTATGATATTCTAGATTTAGAATAAAGCTCTAAAGATCCTCTAAGCAAAAAATCCTGAAAGGACTATTTCTGTCATTGAAAAATCATATAGTATCAAAAATAAAAAATTACGCCTCTTCTTCATCGAGATTTAACTCGTCGACAACTTCATCAAACTCATCTTCAGACATAGTATCCCTCATTTTTTATCTAGTCTTTTATTGAAACTATATTTTTATTAGAGTATTTAAATTTTTTGTCAGTTCTTTTTTGTGTTTTTGATAAGGATAATGCTTAAATATGAATAATTTTCCCGACCAAAAAATTTAAATAGTGAACATTTGTAGGTTGAGCATTATAGATTAAGAAGATATTATTATCTTATCACGATCACGATTATCCATTCACGTTCATTTTTGGAAATCATAACCAGAATGAGATAGATGTCTTTCTCGGATCTTTAATGAAAAATAAAATTTAAATCAAAAACCAAGAAAACCTTCGGTTTTGTTAAGCAGGTTTTTGATACTCAAAAATCTACGGATTTTTGATTTTAAATTTTCAAAGAAAATTCAAATGGCAAAAATAAGTCCTGTATCAATAAAATACATTGTTCATGCCCAGTTTGAGGCGAATGGTGTTGTAGAAAAACCAGACATAATCGGAGCTATATTCGGACAGACTGAAGGCCTCTTAGGTGAAGAGCTTGAGATGAGGGAATTGCAGAAATCCGGAAAAATCGGCAGAATTGAAGTGAATGTTTCGTATGGTAATGGAAAAACGACCGGTGAGATTGAAGTGCCGAGCGCTATGGACAAAACAGAAACTGCAATTATAGCAGCTGCTCTTGAGACTATTGAACGAGTTGGACCGAGCGACACCAAAATCACGATTGAAGAAATTGAAGATGTTCGCGGAAGCAAGCGGGATTATATCCTTGAGCGCGCTAAAAAATTAATGGAAAAATTAGGGGGAGGATCTGAACTTGATGAAATGACCGGAGAAATACAGGATCATGTCAAAGTTGCACGGATTCAAACCTATGGAACCGATAACTTGCCGTGCGGCGATGTTTCCGGCGATGAATTAATTATTGTTGAAGGGAGAGCTGATGTTGTCAATCTTTTGAAAAAAGGAATAAAAAATGTCATTGCCATGAATGGAACGAACTTGCCTGAGAGTGTCCGCAGCTTAAGTCGAGAAAAAGGATCGGTCATTCTTTTTGTCGACGGAGATAGAGGCGGAAATCTCATAATAAAAAATGTAACTCACAATGCAAAAATTGATTTTATTGCGATGGCACCTGAAGGCAAGGAAGTTGAGGAATTAACCGGAAAGGAAATCTTGCAGTCATTGCGGAAAAAAATTCCTGCACGCGAATTTCAGTTTGAGCAGCGTGGGCGAGGAGTGAAATCGTATGAAGAGAGAGAAGCTGAATCTCCATCAAAATCTGAATTGGTAAAAATTACTGCTGAAGAAAAGAGAAAAATAAAAAGTGATGTTGAGGAATTAGTCGGAACAAAAGGCGTGTTAATCTTTAACAGAGCCCTTGAAATCGTCAAGAAAATTCCATTGCGAAAATTAATGGTTATGCAATTGGAAGAAGCGCCGTACGTTATTGCCATTGACGGGACTGCAACGAGAAAAATCATTGAGATCTGTGAAGCATTGGGATGTCATAATCTGATCGCTTCAAATTTTGTGAATTCTGATACTGCAATCAATTTAGAAAGCTTGTAACCTCTTTTTGTTTATTAGTCGTAATCATAATCTTTTTATATCATGTTATATTTTATATGCTATGAAAAAGAGGGATGAGAATGCTTATTGATTTTTTGAGATTAAGACAGAAAACTGCACAGGCAGGAGTCATAACTATTATTCTTACCATTCTTATTACTATTACTGCACTCGTCATCGTCGCGAATATTGTGATTCCTTTGATAAGGGAAAATAGTGACAATGTCGGGGTTGATGCATTTACGACTTCGCTGGAAATCAGAGAAGTAAAACAGTTCACCGACAAAGGACTCTCTGTTATGGTGCAGCGTAGGAGTGGCAGCGGCACTCTGAGCAGTCTGAAGTTTATCTTTTACGATAGCGGCGGGAATACTTATACTGCTGAAAAAACGCAACTATTACCAAAGGAACTTGAAAGTAAATCTTTCGATTTTTTGAATGATATTCCTTTATCGAAAAAAATTGTTAAGGTAGAGGTTGCTCCTGTCGTCGGAAACACCGTGGGAGTTCTTGCTAGTATTGATGAATCTGGATTCAGTTATTATACTTCCTGCTCTGACATTTTAACAAACGGTAAATCGGTTGGTGATGGTGTTTATTTTCTTGATTTTGGCGCGAAGAATATTGCACAAGTTTACTGTGACATGACTACTGATGGCGGTGGATGGACATTAGTATGGAGTAATATGCAGGCTGCTCTCCCTAAATCAACTCCTGTTGATAACATACCATGGACCACTGCAATTAATACTTTGCCGTTATATTCGGGAACACTGGGAACTGATTTAAGCAAATTTTATGCTTATATCGGGTTGAAACATTGGGAAAGTCAGGGAGGGGTATTACGCTACGACTGGAAAAATGCTCTAACAGATCCTGTTCCTGATCAGCGAGCATACATGAATTTTTATTTTGATGAATATGATGCAACGACGGGAAAAGAGGTGTATAAATTGATTCTCTCAAATTATCTACCAAAAATTGGGACAACAACAGCAGGAATGTGGGCAGGCAATAATGGTGCTAAAAATAGTTTTTTTAGTACGTTTGATAAGGATAATGATATTCATGCCACCAATTGTGCACAGACTTATAATTCTCCCTGGTGGTATAAGGGTTGCTGGGATGGTAATCTGAATGGATACGGTAATCTTGACGCGTATAATGGCGCTCAATGGGATGTTGGCGCAGTACGAGCAGCAGGCACTGACGCAGGTGATGGCTCGGGAAACGGTTGGCTTTTTATTAGAAAGTAAACATTCATTGTAGTTTTCCCGTCGGCAATTAAAACCAAACATTTAAAAAGCAGCTCTCTATCTACTAGTATCCTAAAGAATTTTAGTCAACAATGATAACCCTTTCAAATAAATCTTTGAATCTATTTTAAAAAATACTATGATAAAAGTTCTAGACATGAGATTTATGAGGTACGCTAATCTATTCTATAAAATAACTAATATCCAGAGCACTCATTGTTTTGAGTATAATAATACTATTATTTTTGCGGTGCCGCGTCAGTTTGTGGTCCGTGCCATTGGCAGGGAAAATAGTAACCTTGAAAAATTAAATAAGATCATAGGAAAAAAAATAAAAATTGTGGCGATACCGCAAGGAAAAGAGGACATCGAAAATTTTGTCTCCACTCTTACGCGTCCGATTAAATTCCGTGCAATTGAAATCAAAGGGGATGAAGTCATCATCAGTGCCGGTATGCAGAGCAAGGCTTCGCTCATCGGGAAGAATAAATCCCGGCTCAATGAGATGGAAAATATTCTTGAGCAATATTTTGGTATTAAAAAAGTGCTCGTGAAGTGATTTCTATTAACAAAAACCCTTAAATATTCTTTTTTGCTCTTGTTTATATGCTTGACATAAAAATTATCAGGGACAACCCCCAACTTGTCAAAGAAAATCTGAAGAAAAAATTTCAGGATGATAAAATTAAATTAGTTGATGAGATTCTCGCAATAGATGAGCAGTGGCGGAAGGAAAGATTTAATGCCGATAATCTGAGAAAAGAGAGAAATAAAATTTCTGAGGAGATTAATAAAGCAAAAAAGATGGGGAATGAGAAACTTGCAAAAGAACTGATTCGCACAGCAAAGGACATCCCCGATAAAATCAAGGCCGTTGAGTTTGAAACAGAAAATTATGAAAAAAAATTGCAGGAACTTTTAATGCAAATGCCGAATATCATGAGCAAGAATGTTCCTCTCGGAAAAACTGATAAAGAGAATGTTGTTGTTAAGGTTATCGGCAAACCTAAAAAATTTTCCTTTGAAGTTAAAAGTCATGTCGAGATTATTGAAGCTTTTGGATTGTCTGATTTCGATTCATCTGCACGGGTGAGTGGTACGGGTTTTTATTATATTGAAGGAGAGCTTGCTTTATTGAATCAGGCGCTGCTCAATTATGCACGGGATGTTATGGTGAAAAAAGGATTTCGTTATGTTGAAACCCCTCTATTGTTGCGGGAGGAAATTATTGATAAGGTTACTGACTTGCATGACAAGAAAAATCAGATCTATCTTGTAGAAGATGATCCGAAAATGGCCTTGATAGGGACGAGCGAACATTCACTCATTGGAAGATATGTGGGTAGAGAGCTTGCTGAGAACTTGCTTCCTATTAAACATACCAGTTATTCCATGTGTTTTAGGAAAGAAATTGGCGCGCATGGAATTGATGAACGTGGATTATATCGAACTCACCAGTTTAATAAAATTGAAATGATTGTTATTTGCCTTCCCCAGCAGTCAGAAAAATTTTTCAAAGAATTGCAGAATATTACTGTGGAGATTTTTAAAAACTTGGAAATTCCCATTCGTGTGCTCGCGATTTGCAGCGGGGATTTGGGTGATTTGAAACACGAACAGGTTGACATTGAAGCATATTCTCCTCGGAGAGGAGGCTATTTTGAAGTAGGAAGTTGTTCAAATCTGGCGGCTGCTCAGTCACGAAAATTGGAAATTTATGCGCGCGTCAAAGGAGAGCGAATCCTTCCCCATACTTTGAATAATACTGCGCTTGCCTCATCGCGTGCACTCGTTGCAATACTAGAAAATCATCAGCAAAAAGATGGTTCTGTGAAGATTCCCAAAGCTTTGTGGAAATATACCGGGTTTAAGGAGATAAAAAATCCTGCCAAGAAGAAATAATTAATTTTTGTATAATCTTGTAAACAGAACAACTTATTTTATTTCTAGACTTTAATTTTCTACAAAAGATTTATATTCTTGCGGTAAAAAAGATAAAAGTTACAAATGATGCCCGAGATAGTTTTATAAAGCTTTAAAAAAATCTAATTAGACGAATAAAATTTTTGATAAACCTATGAAAAAACAAATAAGTTTTGAGGATGCGCGACAACAGTTTGATTCTGCAATCAGTCGTTTTGCTTTATTACCCGGCCCGGGTACTGCTATTGATGCATTTAAAGCTTCAGTATCCTACCGAGCAAGTTTACGACGGATAGCAGATTACGACGGAGGAATTTCTCTAGAAACTTCTCAAGTCTTCAGAGAAGAAATAGGAGAGGGAGGGGATCTTATGGCTCGGGTTTATTTAGCTCATCCGACCTTATTTCAACATACAAATGTTCCCTGTTTAATTCCTGTTATGAGATATATTCTTCCTTCTTTTATTGATACTACGAAAGTATATTGATAAACCTTAAAAACGCACTTTTATTCTACTTTGCATGCAAAAAGGTATATCGGGCAAGGGACCAGGACATGTAGCAATTATACTCGACGGAAATCGGCGGTTTGCAAAGCGCCTCCTGATGGAGCCGTGGAAAGGACATGAATACGGGAGAAAAAAAGTTGAAACACTGCTTGAATATGCCCGCGATTTTCATATTAAGGAATTGACTTTTTATGCGCTGTCGGTTGAAAATCTGAAAAGCAGACCAAAAAAAGAACTGGAATTTTTGTTTGGACTTTTTAGAAAAACATTTAACGAGATGGACAATAAAAAATTGGAAAAAAATAAAATAAACATACGATTTATCGGAAATCTTGACTTGTTGCCAAAAGATTTGAAAGAACAATGTTTGTCTCTTGAAAATAAAACGGCGAAGTACACCAGATACAAAGTCACTTTTGCAATTGCGTATGGCGGAAGACAGGAATTGTTACATGCTGTCAAAAAAATTGTTGAGAAAAAAATTCCTGCAAAAAGAGTTACTGAGGAAATTATTGCAAGGCATCTTTATATGGATGATGAGCCTGATATGATCATTCGCACCGGCGGAGAAAAACGTACCTCGAATTTCTTGCCGTGGCAAGGCATTTATTCTGAATGGTTTTTTCTTGATAAAATGTGGCCTGAGTTTGAAAAGCAGGATTTGGTTGATTGCATTGAAGAATTCAAACAGAGAAAGAGGAATTTTGGGGCGTAGCTATCAACTTATCCTTTATTTTTTAGAAGACTTATGATTAATGGTAGTAATGATATTATAATAATTGCAAGGATCACAAATCCGAAATTTTCTTTTACTAGAGGGATATTTCCGAACAGATATCCTCCAATGACAAAGAGGAATACCCAGAGTATGCCTCCGAGAATGTTGTAGAGTAAAAACCGAGGATAGTGCATATTCGCGATTCCGGCGACAAACGGCGCAAACGTGCGGATGATGGGTATGAATCGTGCGATAATGATTGTATTGCTGCCGTGTTTTTCATAGAATTGTTGCGTTTTTATCAGATGATTTTTGTTGAAAATAATGCTATTACTGTTTGTGAAAAATCGAGATCCAAACGAACGTCCCAATGTGTAATTAATACTGTCGCCTGCAATTGCAGCGATTGTTAGTAGAATCAACAGTAGAGATATGTCGAGGTTTCCCAATGCTGCAAGTGCACCTGCGGTAAATAATAATGAGTCTCCGGGTAGAAATGGCATAATAACAATCCCTGTTTCTATAAAGATAATCATGAAAAGAAGGACATAAATAAACAGTCCGTATTCTAAAGAAAATTGAGCAAGATGCGTATCAAGATGGAAAAATAATTCTATAAGTTCATTGATCATGGATACATATTACCTGGAAGTTTATAAAATTTCTGAACCAGCACACATTTTATAAATCCTTTCTGCATTTTACTTTTATGCCAGAAAAAAAGAAAAAATTCAAAATCCTTGCTGCAAGTGATATTCATGGAGATACCAAGGCGACAAAAAAACTTGCTGAGCAGGCGGTGAAGGAAAATGTTGATCTTGTTATACTTGCCGGCGATATAACCGGAGTCATAGAAACCGATGATTTAATCAAACCTTTTGTTGACCGTGGGAAAAAAGTGGTGTTTGTTCCGGGCAATTGGGATTCAAGTGTTTCAGCAGATGTCTTATCTAAAATGTACAACATAAAAAACATCGGTGATCATTATGTGGTGTATGATGACGTCGGCATTTTCGGCATTGGAAGTCCTGACTGGCAGATGAACCTCAATGAAAAAAAAGCATTTGAAAAGTTAAAAAAAGATTTTCAAAAAATAAAAGACTTGGAGAAAAAAATCATGGTAAGCCATATTCATGCAGCGGGGACGAAGGCGGAATTTTCCGGGATTGAAGGAAGCAGCGGTGTGAGAAAGGCAATTGAGGAATTTCAGCCCGATATATTTTTGGCAGGACATATTCACGAGGCTGAGGGGTTAAGTGAGCGGATTGGCAAGACAAAGGTATATAGTATTGGGAGAAAGGGGAAGATTATTGAGATTTAAGGAATCTCAATCTCCCCAATTTATAAAATTGAAGTTATAGAACTCTGATGATTTCTAACTCTCCAACTTTTATAAGTTGAAGATTATAGAAATCTAATGATTTTATCACAAAATCCTCTACCGCAATATTTTTTAAATTCTTTTGCTATCATTATCCATGCTTGATTACGGAATCATTGGGAATTGTATTATGTCTGCGTTAATTAAAAAGAATGGTGACATTGATTGGATGTGTTATCCTGATGTTGCAAGTCCGAGTGTCTTTGCCCGTTTGCTCGATGAGGAAAAAGGTGGTTATTTTGGTATCGAACCTGAAGGAGATTATACTATAACACAGACCTATATTGAAAACACTAATATTCTTGAGACGGTGTTTGAATCGACAGATTATGCATTTAAAATAATCGATTTTTTTCCGCGCTATAAAAAATTATTGGGGAGAAAAAAACTTCTTCTGATTAAAGAGAATCGTTTTGTCAGAATACTTGAGCCCATCAGAGGTATTCCAAAACTAAAAATATTTTTTCAGCCACGCATGGATTATGCGCGCGGTGAAACTCTTTTGAAGGAAGGAAAAAATCGCGTTGACGTGAGTAATGGAGAGAGTCAGATGCAGCTTATCACAAATACATATCTTAACAAGATAATGAGGCTGGAATCACTTGAATTACGCAGACGATTGTTCTTTGTTTTTGGTGAGCCTGATCCGAGCGAATACTCTGTGAAGCGCGTGTTATCTTTATTATCGTCAACAAAAAAATATTGGCTGCAATGGGTGAAAGGACTGGTGTTACCTGAAAAAAATAAATCTTTGATCATTAGAAGTGCGTTGTGTCTCAAGTTACTTACATATTCTAACACCGGCGCTATCGTCGCTGCTGCGACAACTTCTCTGCCTGAAGAAATCGGGAGCGAGCGAAATTGGGATTATCGTTTTTGTTGGGTGCGGGATGGCTCTATGACCATTGACGCATTGTGCAAAATCGGAAGAAAATATGAAGCAAAAAAATTTATGCAATTTATCATGAATCAGGTGATGGCAAACAAGCACATTCAAATCATGTATGGCATCCACGGTGAAACAAAATTGCATGAGGAAATGCTCCATCATTTGTCTGGATTTAAACATTCACGACCTGTCAGAATAGGAAATGCCGCATACTATCAGTATCAGCATGATATCTACGGAGAAATCATTGACATTCTCTATCTGTATTATGTGTATTACGAATTTGAAAAAACAATGACAAAAAAATTCTGGGAATTTTTGACTTTTCTCATCACCCAAATTAAAGAACGATGGAAAACTGCCGATCAAGGAATCTGGGAGTTTCGAGGACTTACGAGGCAGTATACGTTTTCAAAACTTATGTGTTATATTGGCGTTGATCGTGCAATTAAAATTGCGCAGCGTTTTGGAAAAGAAAAAATGGCGAGTGAATGGACACTGTTAAATGACGAGATTAAAGAGGACATCATACAACAAGGATATAACAAAAAGCGAGAAGCGTTCACTATCTTTTACGGAAGCGATGATCTTGATGCGTCGCTTTTGCTCATGGCATATCACGAGTTTCTTCCGCCGAATGATCAGCGGTTAATCAATACGGTCAGAAGGATTTATGATGAGCTCAGGTGCGATTATCTTGTTCAACGCTACACCATGAAAGATGATTTTGGAACAAGTAAGAGTGCGTTTACAATCTGCTCGTTCTGGATGGTCGACGCATTATTGTATATCGGCGAAAAAGAAAAAGCGCAAGAAATGTTTGACAAGTTAATTGCGAATGCAAATCATCTTGGATTATTCAGCGAGGATATTGATATCAAGACAAAAAAGCTGCTTGGAAATTTTCCACAGGCCTATACGCATATAGCATTAATCAATTGCTGTCTCCTGTTAAGTGAATGGTCGTCGAAGAGAAAAAAAATTGATTGGACAACGGTTAATAGAAAGAAGTGGGTGGATTGAGTTTAAAATAGTTATATCTCCGCCCAAACAATTTGATGTCCGAGCCTGCAACTAAAAGGTAGAGATATTTTTGCATTTCTCGCTGAAAGCGAGACAATCTGTGCGAAACACTAATGCAAACACTCGCAAACTGGGGGCTAGTGGTCAGGGGTATCAGAGTTCGCTTTAATTGAGTTTAACATCGGAATTTAACGAAGTCGCCGAAGGCGATTTGGGTGGAGAAACCTGCAAGGTTTCGGAACCGTTAAATTCCTGTTAGTTTCGTCTGACCAACGGGAAGACTTGATTTTTAGTGCAACGATGCCGAAGGCAAAAAATCAAAGTTTTTGAGAATGCCGTTTGTATTAATCTGAAATAATATTTTTTTGGGTGGGCTATGTATTAGAGAGACGCGCGCTTTTTTTGTTTCTTTTTTTTCTAAAAAAAGAAAATGGGGATTTCCGTCTTTTTGCTTCTTTTTTGAGAAGAAGTTTAGTAAGAAGTAGTTCTTGTTAAATGGAATGGAGTTTTAACCCTTCCTCCAATTGTCCATAAATAATCATTGACATTCAAAGCAGAAATAGTTATTCCTTTGGATTCTAAATTTTGTCTTATTAGTTCAATAACCCAAATAGTGTTTGCCCTAATTTCTATTTCTTCTGGACTTCCTTTTTTCAGAAGAATTTTATTGTCAATTTTTTCTTGTAGTTCTTTTGAATATTCAAAAATTCCAATTTCTCTTAACATGTTTGGGATAATATAATCTGCAAGTGCAGTTAGAAAATTTATGTTTTTCAGATTTCCATAATTCTTTCCTTGAAATATTGAATAAATTCCTTCAACTAAACCTTGGGCTCTTTTTTGAAAATATACTTTTTTTCCTTTGTAAATTTCAACATCTTGAAAAGAAGGAAACGATGTTAAAATTATATCTACTAATTTCAAAGCATCACCATTAGCTTGTTCTACAACTTTAGAAAATTCTCCATTGTATTTTTTAATTAAAATATTTCCAATCTCATTAAGAATTTTTACTCTTTCTTCTAAAAGAGGGATTTCAGTATTGCCTCTTAAAATTATTCCTAGTTCATTTTTATCTAATTTTGATAGAAAATTCGGATTTAGAATATCTTTTCCTTCGTCAATAGCTCTAAAAATAGAAGCTACTAAACTCCACGACCCCCGAGTATAAAGTTTTCCTTTATACTCAACATTCCAATAAGGTTTACCCCAATAAGAAAAACTTATCGCATTGAATATCGCAATAAACATTAATTTTTGTTCATCATCAAAAATATTTATGTCAAAAGGAGAATCTAGTAACCAATAATGTTCTTTATGCTTCTCAAATTTTTCAACAAAGTCATCTATTTTGGATTTATCAATTTTTACAAAATCAGAATTATCTACAACAAATTTTACAGATTCCAATATTTTATTATTTTCCATTTTCATAAATTACAATGTTATGAGATATTTTTTTATTCTTAATTTTTGAAGCAATGTCTTCTCCAAAAATTTTCTCAAATATTTCTCTTGCTTTGTTTAATGTTTCAAATTGAAAGTATGTTTGAAAAGATTCTATTTTTCTAAAATGGTGTTCTTCTAGCCATTTTAATTTTTGTTCCGTTTTTTGATTCCCATGATTTTCTTCTACTATTTTTTTATAATCTCCTTCAACATCATTCTCTATTAAATAGATTTTTCCATCTTTTTTTAAAACTCTTTTCATTTCTTCCAGTAGAGATTTTCTAATTTTTAGATTATGAATGCCTCCAATAACCCACGCGGAAAAAATTACATCTACAGAATTGGATTCAAGAGGTATTTTATTTGGAGTATTTTTAATAAATTTGACTTTATTTGATTCTTTTATTTTTTCTTTAGCAAATTTCAGTTGATTATCCGCAACATCCATTGCGATAAATAATTTTGAAAGCGGGGCAATGGATTGAATAAATTTTCCAGTTCCACAACCAAAATCTAAAACAATCTTGTCCTTAACTTTATTTGATAAAAATTTACTAATTTTCTCAGGATAATCTTCAGCCGAACTAAAAGAATCATAGACTTTTGAACCAACTTTGTAAATCTCAGATTCTGAGTGAAGTTTGTCTAGTTCAATTAATTTATTGTTCTCCATAAAAGTAAAAAATAAGAAGAGCTATAAAAAGCTATCTTTCGGCGAAGCCGAGACTAAATGTCCGAAGGACTAAGGAAATCCCCATATAAATTCAAAAACGAAGTTTTTGCTATTTGTCCTGAAAGGACTAAGCGCGTCTCTCCTATTGGGTGGGAGAAAAAATATTATTTCCTATTTTTTGTTTTAACTCTAACTTCTAGGCATTCTCAAAAATTGAAACTAACATAATCATATCAGAAGTTTATTTCTGATATTATGCTTTAAAGAGAGGTTATAAGAAGTTATTTATATGTTAAGGAGTTTAAACATAAATGCATGAAATAGATAAATTAAAAAGAGAGCTGGAAATCAGAAATTTTTCTAAAAAGACGATTAAATCTTATGCTTACGCGGTCGAAAAATTTCTCAAATACTCCAACAGCGATGCTCCAGATGAAGAGATGCTAAAAAACTATTTGCAAACTTTAATAAAAAAACAAAACCCTTCAACGGTTTCTGTAAAGTTAAGTGCAATAGAATTCTTTTTTGATAAAATTTTAAATAGAAAAATAAAATTGCCGCATCCAAAAAGAAATAAGACTATTCCAAACATTCTAACAACTGACGAAATAAAAAAATTAATTGATAATACGGCGAATATAAAACACAGACTAATAATAAAACTGCTTTACGGATGCGGGCTTAGAGTTTCAGAACTGACTAATCTTAAGAAGGAGGACTTTAATTTCACGGAAAACCTTCTTAAAATTAAGTTAGCTAAAGGCAAAAAAGACAGGTTTGTTAAAATACCTGACTCTCTGAAAGAAGAAATAAAAAAATATTTTGAGCTTACAAATTCAAAAATTGCTTTTGAATCGAACAGGAGTGGCACATTAAGCACAAAAACAATTCAGTTAATTATAGAAAATGCCGCAAGGAAATCAGACATAAAAAAAGAAGTCTATCCTCATCTTTTAAGACATTCTTTTGCAACCCATCTTCTGGAACAAGGCACAGATTTACGATTAATACAAAAGCTTCTAGGCCATAGCGATATTAAAACAACCCAAATATATTTAAAAATATCAAATCAATCAATTAAAAATGTTACAAGTCCTTTAGACAAAATAAATTTATAAAATGCCGCGCAAAAAACCAACCCCTCTTGCAGTTGAAACAAAAGAATATCATGTCTTTGATCCTGCGGATGTGAAAAAAACTGTTGAAATAACTGAAAAGCCGAAACCCACTACAAAAGATGTTGAAATCGTTGAGAAAAAGGGAACAAAGAAGATAAAAAAACCAAAAGAAAAAAAATCAAATGAAAATTCATCCGATGAAGCTGGTGGGAAAAAGCCTGCGGGACAGTATGTTCTCATTATCACTGAGAAGCCGCAGGCAGCAGGAAAAATTGCTGCTGCCCTCTCTGATGACAGTGAGAAAAAAGTTTCAAATGCACAGGGAGTTTCGTATTATGAATTAACCAGGAATGGCAAAAAAATCGTTGTTGCATGTGCAGTTGGACACTTGTTCACGGTTGCTCAGATGAAGAAGGGTGCGGAATATCCACGATTTGATGTAGAATGGAAGCCGAACTTTGAAGTTGACAAAAAAGATTTTACAAAAAAATATTATGCGGTTATAAAAAAACTAGTTGACAAGGCAACCGATATTATCATTGCAACAGACTTTGATGTTGAAGGAGAGGTTATTGGTTATAATATTGTGCGGTTTATTGCGGAGCGGAATGATGCGAAGCGGATGAAATTTTCTTCTTTGACTGCGGAGGAATTGCAGGACTCCTATGATCATGTTTTACCGACGATAGAATGGGGGCAGGCAATTGCTGGAGAGACGCGTCATTTTATTGACTGGCTGTACGGCATTAATCTCAGCAGGGCACTCATGCAGGCTATTAAGGCAGCAGGAAAATTCAAGATCATGTCTATCGGTAGAGTGCAAGGCCCGACATTAAAACTGATTGTTGATAAGGAAAAAGAGATTCTCAAATTCAAGGCAACACCGTATTGGCAGGTTTTTGCAACTGTGAATGACGGAAAAAACAAGCTTGAGTTAAAACATCCGAAGGATCTTACAAAAAAGGAAGATCTTGAGAAATTTAAACATCTGGAGGGTAAGAAGGGAATGGCTGAAACCAAAAAGACGAAACAGTCGCTTGCTCCACTGGCTCCGTTTGACTTGACAACACTGCAGACTGAAGCATATAAATTTCATAACATTACGCCGGCACAATCACTTGCCATTGCACAACAATTGTACTTACAGGGATTGATATCTTATCCACGAACATCTTCTCAAAAAATTCCTGACGCAATGAAACCATTGGAAGTCTTGGAAAAATTAGGAAAACATTTTTCTGGACTGACAACACATACCACAAAAAATAAGCCAGTTGAGGGAAGTAAATCAGATCCGGCACACCCGGCGGTTATACCGACGGGAAATTACCATAATCTCGAAGAGCAGGACGAGAAGATCTATGAATTAATTGTGAAACGGTTTATTTCGTGTTTTTGTGATGACGCAGAACTTGCGAACAAGAAAGTTGAACTGAGTGTTGACGGCCTGAAATTCGCTGCGCGCGGCATGGAAATTCTCAAGAAAGGATGGTTGGCAGTGTATCCGATGAAGATGGAGGAGAAAGAAATCAAAGATATGCATGGTGAGGCGGTGATTGAAAAAATAAAAATTGAAGAAAAAGAGACACAACCTCCGCGACGGTATTCTCCTGCTTCAATTGTTTCTGAACTTGAAAAAAGAAATTTGGGGACAAAGGCAACACGAGCGAACATCATTGAAACATTGTACAGTCGAAATTATATCAAAGAGCGGCAGATACAGGCAACGCCGCTTGGCATGCATCTTATTGACAGTTTGCAAAAACATTCTCCTATTATTATTGACGAGCATTTAACACGGGAGATTGAAAAAGACATGGATCATATTCGAGAGTCGAAAAAAGATCTGGAGAAAAAAGAGGCGGAAGTTTTGAAGAAAACTGAGGATGCCTTGATGAAAATTTCTGTTGAATTCAAGAAAAAAGAAAAAGAAATCGGTGATGATCTGATAAAGGCGAATGAAGCGTTTATCCAGCAGGAAAAAGAAAGCAATACGCTTGATCTTGCATGCCCAAATTGCACGAGCGGAAAATTGGGTATCAAATTTGCGCCACGGTTTCGGAGTTATTTTATCGGTTGTTCAACATATCCTGATTGCCGGCAAACATTTCCTTTGCCGCATGCGCTGATAAAAAATGATGTGCATAAAAATTGTGAGGCATGCAATTGGCCTCTTTTATTATCGATAAAAAAAGGAAAACGGCCGTGGATCTTTTGTTTTAATCCGAAATGTCCGAAGAGACAACAGAGAGAGGAGCAGAAAGAAGGAGAGACTTCTGCAGAATCTTCAGAGGTGGCGGAATAATTATTTCACAAAATGACTAAACTCTTCATGGGCATGATACAATAGTTTCTTTTTTTCTTCAGCAGGAACATTTTCAGATGATAATTTCTCCTGCGCTAGTCTAATCTCGTCTACAAAGTCATATACTGTTTTTGGTCTCACATCAAAAAATTCACAAGCTATTCCGCGATATGTATGTTCTGCATCGTTTGATTGTGATTGGAGAAAATCGCAAAATTCATCGAGTGCAATAGGATGATCCTCACCAATTTCTATTTCAAGCAGCGCAAGAGATGTCAAGAGAACCATATATTCACCATTCTTCCATAATTGTTGATTATGTTGCTGAGAAATTCCAAACACTTTCACTCGCTCAACAATACTCATCCTGTTTTTAAGTAAAAGAAGTATATTAATATTGTTATTATTGAATTGATTATAATAACCACCCCTTTTTTCTTATTCCTTCATTGATGATTTCAAAGTTGAACGATTTTTCAGGGATTGAACGATGCTTTCTGATGATCGCTGTCCGTTTTCCATTTTTTCTTTGCAATTCGATGATGCACTTGCTCCAGTATTTTAAAATATCTCCGCCGACGACGTTGACTCCTGCTTCTTTGCCTTTGAGCCACTCTTCTTCGGAGAGGAAATCACTGTATACCTGTCCGGTTATTAATACGGGAATATTCTTTTTTCTCGCGAGTTCGTGGAGAGTGTTGACTTGTTTTGAGAGTTCTGCATTTACTTCTTGAAGTTCTTTATATCCCTGCTTTCGTGCAGCAGCCAATTCGAGGCGATACAGCATGGTGATGCTGTCAACAATAATCAGGCCGAGATTGTCTGAATTGTTAATCTCTTTTGCCAATTTTTGGAACATTTTTTTCTGCTCTGCAAAATTTGTTGGTTTTAGGATTACGATATGCTTTAAAATCATCTCCGGAAAATTTCCTGAAATCTGATTAATTCGGTCGACAGAAAGACTTCCTTCAGTGTCGATGAAGAGAATCTTTTTGTCTTTTTTTGCCTGATGGCACGCGGTTAATAATCCAAAATTACTTTTTCCCGAGCCTGCTGGTCCGTAGATTAGAGTAATGACTCCCGTTTCATAGCCTCCGTCCAAAAAAAGATTGAGGTCGTGGCTGCCGGTCATGATTTTTTCTGATACTACTCGTGCGGTTTCTTCCATATATATAATAAATTGAGAAGGTGTTATAAGGATTGTTGTTGCAGAATTTTTATTCTTTTGTTGATTAACGGCGAGAAATGATTTTTGTAACGCTTTTGAAGTTTTTTTAATTTCCAGTCTTTTCCGGTTATTGTATGACGGCACAGAATAGAGGCACACTTACATTTTCCAGGCATTATCCAATTATCCTCGAGGATAAACATCGCATAATCTATAGTCAATTCTTCGTTTGGTTTAATATTTCTTCGTGCACTTATTGTAACTTCATCTTGCATCCACGTATTCGGGTCGCATGAATGATTGTGGTTGTAACTTGGATCATCATGTCTTGTTTCGTAATCGAAAACATCCCATACGTCCTCCGCAATCTGTTGAATCGCTTTGCCTTTTTGCTTTGCTTTCTGTGCTTCAAATGTATCTGTAAAATACCCACCCCAAATTACTAGAACCTCCCCTTCATTTAATGACTCTTTCGCAAAAAGTCCCAATCCATGAGAAGGTGATTGTCTCACTTCAATTTTTGGGTTAATCCATGATTCCGTAAGATACTTTTTGTTCATATTTATTTACTTCTTGGTGTTTAGTGCAATTCAGCACTAAACTGACCTCCTTATACAAATATTTCTTAATAGATTATGGTAATGATCTCAAAGCAGTGAAATTCAATTTTGAGAAATTTTGCACTTTTATAGCACATACAAGAGAGATAGCCAATATATTCTACTATAATGCTCCTCTCGATATTACAAAAGATCGTGAAAAATACAAGCTTCAGCAAAAATTCTTTGATAAATTAAGTAGAATTCCAAAATTCAATCTTGTTTTGTGCAAGATGATTAAAAGAAAAATTAAAGGAACAAACGAATTCTATTATGTTTTGAAAGAAGATGACATACGCATGGCAGGAGATATGATTAAAGGCGCTTTTAAAAATTTTTACGATACTGCTATTTTGGTTTCTGGTGACGGGGATTTTGTGCCTGCTGTAAAAATTGTAAGAGAGGAAGAAAAAGAAGTT
>JBDKJQ010000074.1:0-9291 GCA_039796495.1 archaeon
TCTGAAAAATCGGGGGAGATAAAACAGGGTGAAGAAAAACCAGTATTCCAATTGATTATTGACGGTAAAATTCCCTCGCATAAGATTGCCGAAAATCCGAAAGCAATTGCAATCTTGGAGATAAATCCTCTTTCAAAAGGACACGTAATTATTCTGCCGAAGAAAAAACTGACTACGGAAAAAATGCCCAAAGCTGCATTTATCCTCGCCAAAGAAATTGCAAAAAAAATAAAGTCGAGCTTAAAGCCGCTAGATATAAAGATAGAAACATTTTCATTCCAGGACTATGCGGCAATAAATGTGGTGCCGCTCTACGCAAATAAAGAATTAAAAAAAGAAAAGGCAAAAGAAGAAGATCTTGCAAAGCTGCAAAAGATACTGGAGATACAAGAAGAGAAAGAAGAGCCAAAAGAAAAAAAAGAAGAACCAAAAAAACTTCACGAAGTTAAGTCAAGAAGTCCGAGATTTTCTTGATTAAAACCATCCCCAGTGCTGGCTTGCCCACAAAACAACACAAAGACCAATCAAAAAACCAGGAGTAAACGGAATGCCTTGCTTGACAAGTATTTTCCGTCGATATTTTTTCTGTATCAATAAAAGTTCAGTTTTTGATACGCCTTCCCAATTCGCCTTGATTCGCCTTCCCCCTACAAAAATATCCTCATACAACCAGTCTCCTTCCGTAATGCCCTGAACAGGCAAAGAAACAATCAGGCAGCTCTCCTCAACTGCACGGGCAAATAAAAGCAGCAGAGGAAACAACAAAACAAGCAGTCCAAAATAAAACAAGGGGAAGAAAAGATAAGAAGCAATACCCAATACTCCGCAAATAATAACTGAGTAGATCACAAACAATTTGTTTTGCAGAATCTGTTTTGAAAATTCACGGCTAAATTTTCGAAAATGCAAAAGCACCAAAACAAGCGACCACACAAACACATACACCGACCCTCCTAATAAAAAGCCCGCAATAAACACGCCAAAAATTTTAAGATTAATAATCCAGTCAAGGCTGAGAGGCATAATCGGCCCGAGGGCAATCAACAGTTTCGCATCTCCCCCAGCAAAAACCCGTGAATAATAAAAAAGATTTCCAAGAACCAAAAAAATAAGTAAACCAAGAACACCATTGATAAAAAACCAGTACTCATTACTATAGACAGAAAAAGCAAGTCGATATGCCAGCGCAAAACCAATCAGGGAAAAATTCCAGATGTTGTCAACTTCCCGTCGCCGCAGATCCTGCAGGATAGCCCCAACAATCCAAACAAAAGCAATAACAATCAGAAAAATAGTTTCATCAATAGCTATCATTGTTAACAACGTACGGAAGAACACTTTAATTCATAGCCAGATTCAAGTTCTTTGCATGTTTTCATTAATTCTTCTTTTCCCTCAACAACCTTTCGCGGTAATGTGCAGTAATCATACTGATTGTTTGCAGTACATGCAATCTCACACGCATCAAGCACAGACTGCACATTATTTTTACCGCCGGAAAACCCCACAGTCTTATCAAAAAAAACATCCCAGCCATAAGTAAACCCGTAGATCAACACAGCCAAAACCAACACACCCAGAATAAGAACAACCATTGCTCCAATCGTAAATTCAAATCCTCTTTTACTTTTCATAACAGGATAAATCAAAGATAATTTATAAATATAGCGTACAGAAGTGTCCACTATATTTTATTGGTGATTTGAAAAGTGTCTGAGATATAAAGAATATGCTGGACATTTGTTTAAGATAGATTTTTAATTAGAAAATAATTACTAACTAAATGAAAGAGATTGCTTTAATATGGATGAGTGCAGGCAATAGTTATTTTGATGAGAAAACTATTGGTAAATTATTAAAATTTGCAGATAAGAGATTTCAACGAATACTTGTCATATCCCCAGACAAACCGGCAGAGCACACGTTCAAGGCATTAGGCTATCCCGATAATAAAGCAAGAAGAAAAGCAAAACTCAACGCAAACCTTCTAATAAATCGGGCTAAAAGAGAACTTCAAAAAATAAAAGGAAATGGTAATTTTCAATTCGTTAATTGGGAAGGTGAAGTTGTCAATAATCAAGATTATTTGAAAAAATACCGTGAGATACTATATCTCTACAAAAATAATGTATCTTTCAGAGATGATGCAAGAGAAACAACAAAGAAAGTTATAGAGGATAAATCTAAGGATGCAATTACGATGGAAACTGCTATTGATGAAGCCGTTTTTTATTTAATAGAAGAGTTATCTTTTGTATTGTCTTGCCCTTCAATTTACCGAGTTGATAATATAAGTTATCTTTATCATCAGAACTGGGAAATTTATGAAGAGTTCATAAAAGGTAAATATGATGGAAAGAAGAGAGATAATTTCTCTTTTATTTTGACTGGGATAAAATAAGGAAAAATATAGTGGCCAGTTTTGTCTGAGTTATTATAAATACGTTGGACATTGTGTCCTCTATCTTAAGAAGAATTTATGCAATATATTTTCTTCCCCGTTTATTTCTGTAGGTATATTTTCTTTGATACTCTCTTCTTTGATTGGTAATTTCATATAAAACAATTCCTGATGTTGTCCCTAAATTTAAACTTTCTATCATTCCAAACATAGGAATGTTTACGCATAAATCACTGTTCTTTACAGCAAGATCGCTTATACCTTTAGATTCATTACCAAACCACACTGCTAGTTTAGGATATTTCGTAAAATCTCCCTCATGTAAAATTACATTTTTATTACCTTTTAGATGAGAAGAGGTTACAATAGAAACGAAACGATTCTTTTTCAAGTAGTTAATGCAATCTTGAGTACTATCAAATCTTTTAACAAAACTCCATTTTACCGCTGAAACAGATGTCGCAAAAAGAGGCCCCTCCTCTCTCATTTCTTCCCACTTATCAGGCAATGCACGTTTAGGGTCTATTATGTATGTTTTTTCAACACCCAGAGCATTCACGTTTCTTATGATTGTTCCAATATTCTTCATATCTTTGGGGTTTTCAATAACTGCAATCAAATATTTACATCTATAAGGTTTTATTTCTTCTGCTCTTTGTCTAACTCTGCTCTTTTTGTTCAGCTTTTGCGCAAAATCTTTTTGAGTCATAAATTAATCTACCAAATTCAGATTATAAAACTATTTGCTCGTATGAGAATGCAGATAATATCTCCGTTTGATAATTTCTTCCAGCATGTCAAATCGTTTGTTGAAATGTTTTTCTTTTCTATATTTCAACAGCATGAATAAAAAAAGGAGGTCGATACCAAGCAGCAAAAGCCATAAGCCGCTCGCACCAAAAAAGAACTCATTCACCGTCTCGCTGATGACTCCGCCGGTAATCGGAAAACGGAATGAAAGCAGAAACAATGCAAAACCTACAGAAAAAAGAGAGATAAGAAATACAGTAGGTCTGGCGCCTTTCATATAACGATCAAATCTTTTTTTCTCTTCTGAAGGCAAGCTCTGATAATAAGTGGTTTGCTTGTAAGAAAGCGTGGTGCCAAACGTCACTGCAACACGTTGCTCAACGCGAATCATCCGATGGATAAAATCATTGGACAAGAATTCTTTTTTCTCTTCCTGTGTCATGGTTTGAGTAGATGCAGGTGCTTCTTCAGCTTTTTTCCCTTTAAAATAATCCATAAAAGATTCAAACATGCTTACAGCTCCTCTCAACAATATTTAATTCCATTTTTTAAGTCTTTCTAAATCCTCCTGCAATAAAGGTATTTGCCGGTCAATATCACGGATCAATTCTGCAAACTTGCGGATGCGTACGCTATAAACCGCTTCTGAAAGAGTACCATCTTCAAAATATTCCCGCTGCGTATTGGCAATTAATTTTTTGATAGTTTTCTTCCGCACATCAAGAGCAATAATTTTTCTTCCGATATACCAGCGTTGGAACGGTTTGTGATACACATAAAACAGGATGATGCTTCCTGCAAACAGAAAAACCAATAGATACTTATGTTTGATGATAAAATCTTTGATTGTTCGCTGAGTGGTTTTATAAAAAAGATTCAGCGCAGTGTTGCTTGACTGAACTGTAATGATCTCTTTATATGCCTGATCAATGAGCGTATCAACACGTTCATAACGCTCGCTTGTGATTTCATATCTGATCTGGTTTAGCAACACCTCAATGCTACTCGTGTTAACCGACGGTTCAAATGATTCATTGTAAAACCGCTCAAGCGCAATAAATTCATCCCGCGCGCGAAACGCACCTTCCCGCAACACCTTAATATCGTTGCAGTACGGAAGAATAATGGAAAAATCAGTTTTAGATTTTTTTTCTTTAAGGATGATCTGAGCAAGATACAATTGTTCTATTTCTTTTAAGCTATCATTGATTCGCTGTGTAGAGAAACCGCTCGAATCAAGTTCAATAAAGATAGCGCGTGATTGGTTGATGCACTCAGCAGCCTGCTGTTCAACATTGACATTTTTTTCTTCAGCAGCCATGCCCAAAGATATGCTCATACATACCATCAAAATAAAAATAAAAATAAAATAGTTACTGTTCATGATTGAAACCTCCACAATATTCGCTTAAAGAACGAATGCTCCTGCAACGATTCATATGCATCCAGTGTCGCAAGTTGTTCTTCAACATCAGACAGGCGTGAAGAATACGACTTGAGCATATTCTCATACACACGCGTCTCAAGTGTTCCTTCTTTCAAATAATCGCTCTGCGCTTTTTTAATCATCTCGACAAGGCGCTTGCGCTCTTCAACAAGCGCTTTCTTTCTGCCGCCGAGTTTAAACAAATTCGCAAGCTGCGTCTCCGTTCTGATGCGATCTTCAATAGTCTCGCGCAGTTTTGATTCATAATGATTCATGGCGGTGTCATATTCGTCCATGCTCATCTTATTATTTTGGAAGCATTCCACCTGAACAACCTTCATTAATCCCAGCAATAATTTCTCTTCTTCTTTCAGATAGCGCAATTTTGATTTATAGACACGCATGCGGACAATAAACGAAGAGCCAACGCCGACAAGCAAAAACGCAAGTAACCCGAAGGCGGAAATACCGGGATGATTTTTTATGGCATACAGCAAATTAAATTCTCCTTTCACTTCAAGTGCATAACTTAATTGCGCCTCTTTCAGTTGCTTCACTGCTAACAAATAATCTCCCCGAGTATATGCTGCCTGTGCAATGTAGAACAGCTTTTTAGTTTCGCTGACAGTGATGCCTCGCTTTTCTGCCTGTGCTATTTTATTAGTAAGATCAGTAATGATATCGAATGATTCAAATGCTGCATCATGAATCTCCTGCAAAGCTTCATACGTATTTTTCACCGATAAGAAATCAACTTCATCGTAAGAATTGGCAAGCTCATCAAGCAGATCATTAACTTCTTCAACAACCATTCCCTGTGCTTCCATTGCTGCAACAAGCGCGCGAGCATCATTCATTTTTTCATCTGCTTCTTCGCGCGTGAGTTCAACAAGATACAGCGTGACTTGCTTGCGTTCAGAAAACGGCGTGCTACCTTCTTCACTAACCAGGTCTCCACTGATAGAGAATATAAGAATATATTTGCCTGAGACAAAATAATCAGGAGCCGTGATACGCACATGCACCTGGCGTGAACCACCCGACTCAATCGAATCAATATGATTGGGAGATACGCTGATGTATTTTGAATTTAATCCGCTCACGCTGATGACAAGGTTTTTCTTGAAACTGGTAAGTTTATTATCGATGGTGAGCGTGAATTCCTGATTTTTTCCGCGCAATAATTCAAAGACAGCTTCAGAGGATTCTTCTTTTTGCTTTGTACCTGCACCACCGCCTCCACTGCCGGCGCTTGCACCAGAAGAGGCGCTCGTGCAGTCAGGATCCTGTTCACTGCCACAATCACTAACACACACTCCATCACTTGTTTCATAACACAGGAACGTGATATTGACTTGTTTGGTAAGCAGTGTTGCGTTAAGGGCATCTTTCACCAAGTCTCCGCTGAGATTATATCCCTGTGCATACAGGTAAAACGTTTTGACACCGGCAGTCATAGAGGATAAGCTGCTGAAACTGAGGTTGATATTATTATAAATAAGGCTGTTATTAGTGAGGTTAACAAAACTTGCATTCAAGATGCCGGACAAATTGGTAAAGTCAGAAGGCACACTCCAGTTGAAAGTGACATTGTATGCAGTATTGCTTATATTCGCCGTAGATGCTCCCATTAAGTTTCTGATGTATCCCTGTAATGAAAAATTATTTCCATTTTTCAGATCGACAGAACTGGGAGAAGAGCTAATTGATTGGAACAAATACGGTCCTGCCTGATTTGAAACAAGTGTTAAGCTGCTATTGCGTCCGCTCATATTTGATCTTCCACGGAATTCACTGATGCTGATGTTCGCAATTTCCTCAGTTATCTCTGATAAAAACGTTGCATTGACGGAGATTGTTCGATTTGTTTTTGCCCCCAGTGTGTACGTCGCTGATGGCTTGATGTAATCAGTATCAAAATAAACTCTTCCCTCTGAAAGCGTATAGCTCAGTCTGAAATCAAGCGAGCAATTTGAGTTTGCATATGCAGCATCTCCCGTATTATTAATTGATATATTACCAATGTATTTATTTTCATCCCATCCTGCACCAGATAAAGAGTCAGGATGCGTCATCCAGCTGCAATCCCATGAAGAATTGAATGTATAATTAACAGAAAAGTTTCCATCACCTTGCGTATCGTTTGCAAAAATTCTGAACGTAACATTGGTTTCATAAGAAGGAGTGGTGAAACTTCCATTAACAATGGTATACACTCCTTTTGCCGTCGTGTTAACAAGCGTAACATTCGTCCAGATCTGGCTCTCATTTTTCCATTGCAAAACTGCCGTATCAAAATTGCCATCGCTATCAGTCACATTGACCACTAATGCAATCACCGTCGACGGATCAACACCATCGCTATTATTTGGAACATACCCGACGCTGATAAATTCAGGCAGGGAGTTGCCGAACACCGTGCGCAATCCCGTATTATTAATGGAGTTTGCCATGTCTGTTGCACTCATATTATAATTGTAGCTTTGTCCGAGAGCAAATCCCGATTGATTCATAAGTACATTCCAGTAACTCATATTATCTGAACGCATATTCATCGTAAAGTTTCCAAAACTCGACGTATTAATCATCTGTAAATAGATATCATTCACACCGCCATTTGCTTCAACATATTTTTTCAGACGAGACTGATACAGTTGATTAATCTCTCCTTTTGTTAAAGTCCTATTCCAGAAGGCAAGTTCATCTAACGTGCCATTCGCGCGCTCAGAAGGATTTTCAACACCAATTTCTAAAATATCAGTTCCGGCAACAATGCTATTAACAAAACTGCTTTTTTTATACACGGTATCATAATAAATAGTAATATTACTGCTTGTATCATTTACAGTTACTCCTGTTACCGTATAAAAATGCCAACTGTCCGCCTCAATTGCAACACTGGCTCGCACAGTCGTCTCATTTCCTGCGATAAAATCAATAATACCTCCTACTGATGAAGCATGATAAAATTCATATCCACTGGCTTGAGCAAACGCCGTCGTTTTCTTATCAAACGCCACTGCATTTCCGCTGCTGCTCCGTGCACGATTCCATAAAGTAATAGTAAAGTTGCCGACAAGATCTAGAGTATTACTATCGCTGATATTAATATGACCCCCCGATCCATTAAAGGTCACTCCTGATCCATATTTTCCTGAAGCATTAACAATAACACCACTATAACTTGTCCCATTATTCCCATTTCCTGAAAAATCAAACACGCGCGTATCATTTTCTCCATATGCACTTTCATTATCAAAATTAAAAAGCAAAACTAAAGAATCATTCATCAAAGTATAATTCGTTCCGTTAAAATGCCAGGTCACTTCGTCAAGCGAAGATTCAATAATCGAAAGATTAAAAGTAAGAGTGGTATTCGTCACGTGCGTCGCATTGCCCGGAGCAAGCGTTAAAAATTCCAACACAGGCGCTGCAAAAATAAACACAAGAAGTAATAGGACTCCGACAGTAATCATAATAAGCCGTTTCTCTTTCAATGCAATAATCCCCTCTTGTTTCATCATCTCATTTTCTCCATGTTCTCTTTTTTTGAACAAATGTTCTTATTTCCTGAACAAATTCTTGTGCTCGCAAAATCATTTCTTCAGATTCTTCTTTTGAAATTATCTCAACATTTCGATAAATAAAATCGTTTCTCTTTTTTCGTATAATATCAAAATAACTAACTAATTCAGTGTCCAAACCGGTCTGAAATAAAAATTCAAATAAATTTTTATGATGTTCTTTTCCGATGGCACGATAGCCCAAATAATTCATGAATGTATTGCAAATTCTAAATATAGAGTTATAAACAATAGATAGCACTTCATCATAATGCCCACTTTCTAGTCCCTTTCGTGCAAACAAAAGACTATTTTCAACTGAGTCGCTGGAAAATTCTTTTTTCTCAACTCTTTCAATTTTTTCTTCACGCAATAACTTTTCGAAGTTCATGTTCGTCTCCCTTAATCATAATAATTCTTTTTTTGAAAATATCCTTAACAAAGCTGCTTTTTTTCTCTTTTTTTAAATGATCAATTGTCCAAACAACCGGATTGATATCCCGTTTGATTATGTTCTCAAAAGGTTTAATTTTTTTATAGAGTTCAAAAGGTTTTACAGTTCCAATGACTATTACATCAATATCACTTTCTTTTGCAAAGTTTCCTTGTGCAAAACTGCCGAATATAAAAACAAAGTCCGCATCAACTTTTTTAAAAGTTTCCTGCAAGGGATAAACAATATAGTCGGTCTTTATAAAAATATTTTTCAAATCATCGATATAGATACACGATTCATTAAGTGTAATCCCCTGTGAACTCGACAAAAGTATCCCCAAAGATATCAGATTATCCACTTCATTTTTCACAGCACTAATCGGTATCTTTAATTTGCGCTCAATATCTCTTAGATAGCTTTCCTTCTCCCTAAACAAAAAGAACTCCAAAAGTTTAACCCTATTTTTTGATGTAAATAATTTTTCTATCATTTCATTTTCTCCTCAAATAATGAAGTTTACAATTGCCGATAACACGTATGTCGATAACTCCCATGCCGTCAAGCTTCATCAGGGCCATAGCAGCAGTGATACGGGAGGTTTTTGTCTGATCTGAGAGTTCCTGGATAGTCAGGCCCCGCTCATCTTTTTTTAAGATTTCTTTGATTTTATCAATAACACTCTCAATTTTTGACATGTATATACTAGTAACAATTA
>JBDKJQ010000075.1:0-7282 GCA_039796495.1 archaeon
ACCGACACCGTTACATCCCAGGTTGTACAATAGATTTTTGTTATAAGGATGCGGTCCGATGCATCGTAATTCAGTTTTAGTGTATCCCATCAGACCGTGCCAGTGATATTTGTAAGAGATCAATTTCGGTGCAGCAGCATACGTTTTCTTCAAAAACCAGTCGATCTCCTGCTGCCACTTTTCAAAATACGGACGATCACGAATATATTCTTTGGTATCCTCAAGTTTTACCTCAGGCCCGCCCACTGAAACAAGCGTGCTCACACGCGCTTGCCGATCATACTTTCGCTTGGTGAGGTAAAAATAAGGATCAGCTTCGCTGATATAGGCGGAAGGAAAGTAGCTGATTGCATTAGGTTTCAATAACTTTTTGTCAAGATACGCCGCCATATAGCCAATCACTCCGAAAACAGCGTCGTGAAAACTGCCGTCAATCGCCTTCCCGCTCTTATTCGAGATAAAAAGGTTTTCGAATCCGTTCGTACACAAGATAACTTTGGACGCAGTCACTTTATAATTTTGCTTCGTGTAAACAATTGCCGCATGTTTGTACAGCTTGATGATGTCGACAGGAGAAAACTCAAACAGTTTGATTCTTGTCTTATACGTATACAAAAGAAATCCAAGCAGTTCTTCACAAAATAACGCAGAATTGAGGCATCCTTTCTTTGATCCCAGTGCAGCATAATACTGTCGATCTTTTGTCTCAAGCAGTTTCATGATCGTGCGATGCGGGACAAACGCATAAAGTTTTTTATAAACAGCAGGGATTTCATCAAGAAACGGCGCCTCTTCTGAAACAAGAATAGTCTCAAACTGTATTCCTGCTGTATGTCGCAGGCGTTTATTTTCAAGATGAGTAATAAGTTGCTCAAATGTTGAGCAGCCTGCATAACCGATAAAATGAGAAAAATGTGCTTTGAGTTTGGTGCGACGGTAAACTTCCTCGAGTAAATCCCAGGCCATTAAAATTTCTTTTTGCCCGCGTGCCGCCATTGCAAGTCCATATTCTTCTGTAATTTTTGAAAACGGTTTCTCAAAATAGCTCGCAATCTGTCCCGCATTATGACCAGTTGCACCGTGTGCAATTTTATGTGCCTCAAGAAGGATTACGTTTTTTGTCGTATTTCTGAGGATAAAATAAGCGGTGCTGATACCTGCAATTCCTCCTCCTACGATTACCACATCCGTCTCCTCATTCGAACTGAGCACATCACGCGGTCGCCGTAGGGTTTGTAATTGTTCCAGCCACGGCGATTGATTTTCAAAACGCGCTCCGTGAGTATGGTTCTGATTATTCCTCTTCTTCATTTCCCAAAAAATCAAGATAATTATTTAAGTGTTGTGTGCACAAAAGGCAGGTAAGCCTGTACCGGGAATTGAACCCAGGACCTTTTGTTTACGAAACAAACGCTCTACCGACTGAGCTATACAGGCATGATTTTTCTAAATGATAGATATTTAAAAATACTATCAAGAAAAAAGCCTGCAGAGGGAATTGAACCCCCGACCTACGGTTTACAAAACCGCCGCTCTACCGACTGAGCTATACAGGCATAGTCTACGAAGAAAAGGAGAGTTTAAAAGTATTGTGTTAGATGATCGACTTCAGAACGATAATTTTTATAAACTTAAAAAATAAATATATCTATGGATAAAAAAAGAATTAAGCGGACACTACGATTTCCCGAAGCACTCGAAATGAAAGAAACAGAAAATTTATTAGAATGCCTCTCAGAACTACGACTAAACAGCCAACAGACGACAGTAAATACTGACTATAAAAACCATAAAAGTTATCAAGACGGCAAGAATCATTCACAAGGATCATTAAGTATAACAGGAAAACTGTTTGGACGAAACTATTCCGCTACAATTGATAATTCAAAAGTCACCGGTTTAGAAATAAAATTTTCAAGCGCAGAAGAAGCATTACACTGGTCAAGACCATTAGAACGGGTTACCCAAGAATATTTTGATAAACGTTTATTCTACAGTCAACTACATGCAGACCCTTGTTGTATATAAAAAGTAAGAATGAATACTCATTTTAATCATAAAGTACTCTAACGTGATCAAAAATCAATCCTCCACCCCTTCCGCTTTCTTATCAACAATCAAGATACTTGCAATCTCCTCTGAAATATTCACAATATCTCCTCGTTTGTAAGGGCCAAGCGCATTCCCCTCTAAATCCAAAAATTCCTCGGTATCCTCGACGAACACAATCATTTTATGCTTCTTTTTTTCCTGCTCAGTTCCCTTCAGTAATTCACTTATTTTTTTATCTTCAACTTCAAGTGATTTCATGATGCCGTCAAAGCAGTCTTTCTCAATGGCAAGCATGTTTTCAAAATCCCTCTTGCTAATACCGGTCTCTGCAGCAACAAATGCCAACTCTAAAATCTTCTTTTTCCGTCGAAGCATTAATTCTTTAAAAATAGCAAGAGAATTTTCAAACTGTTTCTTCGTTTTCAGGATAGTCTCGCTAAATTCATCATCTTTCTTGTCAGCAAGTTCTTTCTTGTCTTTCAGATACGCACTTACTTCTTTAATAAAAATTTTTGGCAGTGGCTGCAATTGCTCGCTATATCGTTCTTTTCGTAATGCCTCATATAATTCATTGTACGTTATCATAGGGAATTCACACCTTTATTGCGAGTAGTTAAATAATGAGGGATTTCAAACCCATTAAAGGTCTCAAGTAATTTTTTTCCAAAAACAATCCGTGAAAAACATTCAGCAGTTAATTGCGCATCTTCAAGGGCATTGTGATGATTTCTTTCATCATTCATCCCGCAAAAATGAAGTACATTAGTGAGATTCATATCACTTTTTCCGTCGCGTATCAAAAAAGTTTCATGAACAAGAAAATATTTTAAAGAAGCGATACTGTGCAAATCAAACGCGCGATGGGGGAGCGGAACTTCTTTTCTCATAAGTCCTGATGCGCGGGCTTTACATTCTATAAAGACTATATCAAACTGCGGATTTTGGCAGATGCAATTTCTCACGCTTATTTTCTTGGCCCAATTAAAAAAATGCAGCAAAAGATCCTTTTGAGATTGTTTTGTTGTATCACGCAATTCCTCTTCACGTTTTCCTATGACTTCTAAAGCTCCACTTTCAACAACATTCTCGTCATCAATTCTCCCCTCTTCAAAAAAAATATTCGTGGGATTCTCCAATTCAATAGCCCCTATCTGCCATATCCCGCAGCGAACCGGATCAAGTCCGCTGGTCTCAATATCCACAACGATCATAAACCCTAAAAAAATCTTTCTTTATAATTTTTGTTGTGATGACAAAAATCAAACACTCACAGAATACACAAACACGCGGTTGTAGGGAATAAACCATTTTGTTGCCTGCTCACGCGACGCGCCTTCCATAATTTTCCGAAAAAGTCGTATAGAATTTCCATGCGCAGAGATAACAACATTCGCTTGCTCTCTTGCAATTAATTTTTTTAAATCCCTAATAAAACTCAAAACGCGCTTCTCAACGTCTTTAAACGACTCTCCTCCTGGAGGGCGCACCGAATAACCCCGATGGATCGCATCAAATTCCTCTTTCCCAAGCAGTTTCTCTACACGCCTCCGCTTTTCAACACTTAAGTCTCCAATTGCATCTCCTTCTTTCAATAGATCATATTCCTGCTTTCCCATTCCCCGTATAAATTCGTCATGAGAAACGCCATTCAACTTTCCATAATTACGCTCAATCATACGATCATCCGTAAGTATCCGTCGGCATTCCGGATGAAATCGCAACACTTCATGTAAGCTATCGCCAGAGCGGGAAAGCCGTGTCTGAATTGCAATACCAATTTTCTTCGAGCGCAATCGCAAAGCGATCGTGTGCACCTGCCTTTTTCCCAAAGAGGTCAATTTCGGATCATCCCACCCTGTAAAAATATGGTTTTTGTTATAAGAAGTCTGCCCATGTCGAAATAAATAAATGTAAAATTTCTTTCTCTTTTTCATCTCTCTACAAGATAACAAGATTATAAAAAACTATTTGAGAAAAAGAGTATTATCCCAAAGAACATACCTACCAAGACAAACAGTGGAATAAGGCATCACCAAAAGACCTTGCCAGCAAGAAGTAGAAGAAAGAACATTATCGTTAGTACAATAAAAAGTGTTATCACGCTGCGGAGCAGCCATCGTAAGAGATTGCGAAAAATGAGTAAAGCCTCCTTCATGAAAAGAATTTCTTAAATCGTCAAGATTATTAAAAATGCTTCGCTGAGGAAGATGTTCAGTGTAAATCTTTTTTAAAAATGCAAACGCTTGAGTATCAGCATAATCCCCTCCCTTAACAGGGCGTCCTTCATAAAAATCATTATGAGCAAGAAGATAATTAATAAAAGAATCAAGTCGCTTTTCATATGTTTCTTTGCACGCATCATAAGAAAGAGAAGAAATATCAGTAGAGGAAAGAGGAAATTTTTGCAGTCCGACAAAAAAAGGTCTTACTTCGGCAGTTTCTCCCTGAAAACAATTGTATGAAGAATCGCTAGTACGAATCTGTAATGAAACACTCACCGGATCTTCGACACAAGCTGAAACAGATTCTAAAATTTTCAATCGGGAAGCTGAGTCCATAGTCAAAAAGAAAGATTCTCTTTTTATAGATTATTATACTAAAACCAACGTTTCACTAACCTTAAAAACTTCCCCTTCTTCATCAAGACATGTTCGGAAAACTCAAAGAAAAGCTCAAGTCATGGTTTAGTTTTTCAAAGGAAAAGATTGAAGAAACCGCTCCCATTGAAAAATTAGAAGAAGAACCAAAAAAGAAAAAAGAAAAATCAAAGGATAAAAAACAGAAGGTAAAGGAAGAAAAGGTAAAAGTTGAGGAAAAAATAAAAGAATTGCCGCAAGACCATCCTAAAACCATCAAAGAAGCAGAGGAAGAAAGCAAAAAAACGCAGGAGCTGGCCGTCGACATTGAAAAACAGATAGAAAAAGTCGAGCAGTTAATAGAGAAGGCAAAGGAGGAAGATCATCCCGCTCCGCCTCTTAAATATGATGCAACCGGTAGAATTATCGAGCCTGATTTGGAAAAAGTAAAAGAAGAAGCTGAAGCAATCCATAAGTCAGTGCAATTTGCAAAAAAAATAGAAAAAGAAAAGAAAGAAATAGAAGAAAAAATCCTCAAAAAGTCCGGTGTTCCATTGCAGGAAGAGCCAGAAAAAAAATCATTCTTCGCCAGAATTAAATCAGCATTCTCCTATAAAATTTCTGAAAATGAATTTAGCGAGATGTTCGATGACTTAGAAATGGGACTGCTTGAGAATAATGTTGCATTAGAAGTGGTTGAGGCACTCAGAAAAAAATTGGCAGAACGATTGATTGGAAAAGAGATCAAGCGCGACGAATTAGAAGAGGAAATTAAAAAAGAGTTAAGAATTTCCTTAGAAGAAATGATCATTGAACCGGATAATCCGCTCGACATTATTAAAGTTTCAAAAAAGCCGTTTGTCATTTTATTTTTTGGTATCAATGGAACAGGCAAGACAACTTCCATAGCAAAGATCGCGCATTTCTTGAAAAAGTCGAACTTTTCCGTCGTGCTCGCCGCAGCTGACACCTTCCGCGCAGCATCAATCGAGCAATTGGCAGAACACGCAAAAAGACTAGACATCCCGCTCATCAAGCATGACTACGGTGCAGACCCGGCAGCAGTTGGCTTTGACGCAATTAAATACGCGCAAACGCATCATATGGATGTCGTGTTAATAGACACTGCCGGAAGAATGCACACCAAATCAAATTTAATTGAAGAGATGAAAAAGATTGAACGGGTGAATAAACCTGATCTGAAAATTTTCGTTGCTGAATCAATCGCCGGAAACGATGCAACAGAGCAGGCAAAAACATTTCACAATGCAATTAACATCGACGGGAGTATTCTCAGCAAAGCAGATATCGACGAAAAAGGTGGCACCATTCTCTCTGTCAGTTATGTGACAAATAAACCCATTTTTTACCTCGGCACAGGACAAAATTATGATGACTTGCAATTATTTAACAAAGAAAAATTCATCGAAAGTTTAGGATTATAAAAGAGACGTTCTTAAGGTATCAATAATTCCCCTCATTCTCTCATTATCAATAGAAGAAAACGATTGATAATGAAATTCATCAACAAACTCGGTTTGAATAGTTCTCTGCGGATTATGCAAAAGGGCTTTCGTTTTATCATTAACTTTTTCCATAGACACCTCACAACAGTCGATATTGTGTCCAATGCGGTACTCATGTGCGAATGCATGAGGCACACTTCCCACAAGCAGATACCCTGAAGAAGAACTTTTCTTTTCCAGAGTAGAATTTCTCTCCATATAATCCTTTTGAAGGGCAATAATTTTTTCAGCAGCAAGTGCGCGAGAAGAATAAAAAAGGAGCTGTGACGCTCTTCTCGCAACAACATGTTCCGCTCCAGGAGCAGGGCTATCCAGTTCAGTAACTGACTGCACTTCGTTTATAACATACAAACATGCTTTTGTCACCGTCTCTAACCGAAAATCCATTACCATTACTATCGTAACAGATTTTTAAATATTTATACAATAAAATATAACGTTGATAACATTCTCGATTCATAAAAAGCCTTACGCAGTATTACAACAACGAGCGAATTTTTTCAATATCTTTCTCATCAAAACTATCAGTTAAACGCGCAACAGCTTTTTCTAATAATCTGCTTCGTTCATGTCGCTTTCTAATATCTTCCCTTCGATCGACCATCTTCTGGTAAAACTCTCCTCTTTTAAAAATACCTTCGAGACGTGCTAAACAATAGTCAAATGCACAATATATTTCATCAGAAACAATTCCACAAAAATCCAAATTCAGATTCCTTCCAATATGATCTAAATCTATTTGTAATCCCCATTCCTTACTTTCTCTCTGATAATACCTCGTCAAATCAATTTTTTCAACATGCGCAGCACAAAGAGCAACATCAATACGTTGATGCATCTGCGAAAAATATTTTCTATAATCTTCCACCGGCAAACCAACATCCATGTTACACAAAACCGTGTAATTATAAATAACTTTCTATACCAAAACTCCTATAAACCTCTCTCCCCTTGTAGAAAGCATGTTCGATAAATTAGGTTCAGTCTTGAAAAAAACATTCGACACGATAGCCGGCTCCATATTTCTGGACAGCAAAACAATCGAAGCAGCAGTGAAAGATCTCCAGCGGGCGCTCATTCAGGCAGATGTTAACATCCATCTGGTAAAGCAGATCGGAGACACAATAA
>JBDKJQ010000076.1:0-5994 GCA_039796495.1 archaeon
AGAAACTCCTCTAATTCGTTTTCATTAAGCCCTTCGACGTAGGTTCGTATCTGTTCTCTATTTTGATCGGGAAGTTTTTCAATTTCTCCAAATAATTGCTTCTTTATTTCGTCCGCCTGCTCTTTGGTGAATGACATATTTTTTTGAAGAAGGTGAAGATTATAAATGTTTTATTTTATCGTTAGTTTGATTCTTTTCTTAATAGATCACCATTTGCTGTAGAATACAGTATTGTTCTTAGATCTTCTTCTAAACCCTTCTGAAACGGTTTGATATCCGGTTTTGTGGGATTAAAATTTCCTTGTCCGTCGTATTCATGAAGCGCGGATAATTGGTTTGCAAATTCTTTTCTGGGGGTTATATATAGTATTCTTTTTCCTTTCCTCCACCGATCATAGCCTGAAAATTGCACGACTGCTTGTAACGAAGATACTTCTGTTATTATGCGTTGAAAATCGAGGATATACAACGGCAATGGTTTTTCTCTTTCTCTTTCTTCGACCTGAATATACGGAGCGTGATTAAAATCAGAATGTGCAATACATTCCAGCGTTACGTCGGGTGTAGTCCGAGGAAGAATACCTTCAAAAAAAATATTAAGCTGCTGGTAGGGACAAATAACGATTAATCTGGAGTTGGTCGGTGCAGAGGGATATCTACTCAAACTTCTTCCTAAAGAAGTTTGATAATCTCTTTGAGTGTCTGACTTTGTTCCTCGTGTCAATACAGAAGGCATATTACTCGAATGCTCTCCTCGCGTTTGTATAATGAATTAATTTTATTCTTGTCATTATCCAAATGCTCGTCGAAAATCTATAATCTCTGCGGAGCTGACGTGTTTAATTGTCGCAAGCTCTTTTTCAAAAATATCTGTCGGAAGTGATTCGTCTATAGAAAATCCGGCAATCAGTGCAATGAGTCCAAATGCAATTGGCTCTTTTTCAAAGCGTGGATTTTTTCCCTGTTGCTTCTCGATTATGTTTTTCGCCTGGTTTTCTATCTCTTGTAGATTAGTCTGAGGAGATTCTGGCATGATTTTTATTTTTAGTAACGCGGTTCCCATCTAGAAGTGTAAAAAGAGATATTTATAAACTATTCTATTCTTTTATGTCAAAAGAGATGGCAAAGAAAAAATCACGAAATGTTTCTCGAAAGAAAAATAATTTTACGTTATTGAATATTGTTTTGTTTATTCTACTGGTGTTGGCTATCCTGTGGATCTGCAGTTACTATTCTTTGGAAAAGTCTTCCTCTCTGAAAGGAGAATTGGGGACGCTCGGTCCTGGAGGAATTGGGAGTGAAAATGCAATGCTCCCTGGTAAATGTGTCTGTGATGGAGATAACATTGTGTGTTTTGGAGAGGTTGTTAAGGATTGTCATGAGTACACCTATGATCTTAATCCTCCTCCTGGAGAGAAATATCCAGTTACCTGCACTTGTTATCAATGGTCTGGAGCCAATAGTGGCAATCCTTATTGTGGTAGTCCTGGTGGAGGTGCATTAAGTTGTGGTATTCGAGTCAGTTCCCCTGCTTATCCTTCTTGTACTGCGGATAGTGATTGCAACTCGCGAGAGGTTTGTGTTTCAGATTCGGATTTGGGATGTTATAATGTGGGTGTTTGTGAGGAATGTGGCCGCGATAGTGATTGTCCTTCAGGAAAAGTATGTGTGGGATGCAGATGTGAAACTCCGGATAATGGATTATAATCTCCTTTTTTCTCTTATATTTTATCAGTTCATAACCATAATTCTTATAAAGAAACGGAAATTATTCCTCTCATTATAAAAAAGGGTGACTAATGGATAACTACCTTCAACTTGTTCAGCTGATTGCTGAGAACTCCGGCATTTCTCGTGATGAAATTGAGCGGAGGATTGAGGCTAAACAGGCGAAGCTTTCCGGGCTTATCAGCAGGGAGGGCGCAGCCCAGGTTATTGCTGCCGAACTCAATATTAATTTTGACAAGCAACTCTTGAAAATTGCGCATATTGTTCCCGGTATGCGGAAGATTAATCTTGTGGGAAAAATTATCACTCTGTTTCCTATCCGCGAATATAACAAAAATGGAAGAAGCGGTAGAATCGGCAGTTTTATCCTTGCTGATGAAACCAGCAATATCAGAACTGTGTTATGGGACGAACATCATATTGATCTGATTTCGAAAGGAGATATCGTGGCTGATTTTGTTGTCGAGATTACGAATGCCAGCCTGAAAAATGGCGAGCTACATTTAGGAAGCTTTTCGGAATTGAAAATTTCTGATAAGGATATAACGACCACTGTTTCTGAGAAGCCTACTGTCAAAAAATCTATTTATCATTTCATGCCTTACGATAATGTTTCTACGCGCGCATTTATTGTTCAGATGTTTGAGCCGAAATTTTTTGAAGTGTGTCCTCAGTGCCGGAAAAAGGTAGGCGAGACAAAAGAATGCATGGAGCATGGAAAAGTTGTTGCTGAACGGCGGGCGCTGGTTAGCATTGTTATTGACGACGGAACAGAATCAATCAGAGGAACCTTGTTTCATGATGTGCTTGAGCGACTCATGCCGCGCGAAACTTTGGAAAATGCTGAGCTTTTTACTGCACAGAAAAAAGAATTTTTGGGGAAAGAAGTTTTCATCAGTGGGAGTGTGCGCAGGAATGCATTATTCAATAGCAATGATTTTATTGTCTCTGATATCAAAGATGTTGATCTTGACCGTTTAATTGAAGAGCTTGAGGCCTGAAACTCTTTTTATTAACCAAATATTTATAAATTCCTTTTCTTTTATTAATTAAGAAAAGAGTGTGTAATGGCAAAGAAAAAATCACGAAATGTTTCTCGAAAGAAAAATAATTTTACGTTATTGAATATTGTTCTATTCATTTTTTTGGTATTGGCAGTGGTTTGGATTTTTAGTTTTTATTCTTCACAAAAATATTCCCGTAATTTGAAGGGAGAGCTCGCTTCTGGGTCTCTATGGGGAGTAGATGCAACTATTAGTAGTAGTTGTACGAGGCAGGAAGAGTGCGGAGCTGTTTTTGTTTATGAGGGTTTAAGTGGTCGTTGGACATATCCCTCCTGTTTGCGATGTGAGGGGAATTATATTCCCGGTTTTGTGGAGGGGACCTGCGTCGCTGCTGGGAAGGGTGCAGTATGTAAAGCAAATGAACCCTACGCATTTTGTCAAGGTAATGTTCTGAGAAGTATTGAAGCCGATTACTATTGCGATGCGAACCAAGGATGTACGGGGTTTGAGTTTCCTGATCTCAATGATTATGAGAGTGAGGATTGTAGTCCTGGTGTTTGCGTTGATCAACATAGTGCTGAGGATGATGGTTTTTTCGGGTGTTATTCATCAGGAAGTTGTGCAGAGTGTGGCAGTGATAGTCATTGTCCTTCAGGAAAAGTATGTGTTGCATGCAGATGTGAAACTCCTGATTCCGGACTTTAATTTCCAAAAATTTATTAACCTGTCTTTTATTTTATGTATGAGGTGAATGATGTTAGTCCGAACGCATGTGGTTTTTTCGATTTTTTTTATCCTTATTTTTTTACCGCATGTGAGCAACAGCTGGATTTTTGTTGTTATGACAATGATCGCGACGATTGTTCCTGATCTGGACAGTAAATTTTCAAGTTATGGGAGACACATTATCTTTCGGCCGTTGCAATTTTTTGTCACGCATCGTGGCATCATTCACAGCTTTACGACTGCATGTTTGCTTTCTGTGGCTGTCGCTGTGTTTTATCCGGTTGCAAGTTTAGGCTTTTTTTTAGGATATGGTGTCCATCTGTTGTGCGACGCATTTACCAAAGAGGGTATTCAGCCGTTCTGGCCACTGAAAATGAAGAGTAGCGGTCCGATAACGTCGGGAGGAAGAGTTGATGAAACACTTTTCATCACGATGATTGGTGTGGATATCTTAGTCTTTCTTGTGATTTTTGTGTTTTGATTTTTCCTTGGAGCACAGAAAATCAAATCTGTTTTAATCAAAATAATTATATAGGTCTGGATTATTTATTTAGTTATGAAAGAGGATATTGAAAGCATAAAAGAAAGGAACAAGAGAGTAGAAGCAGACAAAGCGTGGGAAGTAAGTTTCACAAGAAGATTAATTATTGCTTTGATGACGTATATTATTGTCGTGATCTTTCTTTGGTCGATCAGTGCTCCAAAACCTTGGCTTAATGCAATGGTTCCAACAGCAGGTTTTATTCTTTCAACGTTAACTCTTTCTTTTTTCAAAAAATGGTGGCTTGACAATCTCTATAAAAAATAGTTTAGAGTTCCTTCACCATATAGATTCCTTCGTCGTCAATGGTGTATCCGAGCTTTTTGTAATATTCCCTGACTCCTACACCGGAGATGACTGCAATTTTTTTGTAGCCCTTCTTTTTTGCAATGATCTCTGCTTCTTTCATTAATTTTTTTCCGATGCCCGTGTGTTGGCCTTTTTTCCCCTGCTCTCCAATCTTTAATGCTTGGCCATAGACGTGGAGCTCCCGGATGATCGCTACACCTTTCAATGAATGTATTGAAGGCTGGAACGGAAATCGCATTCTTAGCAATCCGAACAAAATATTGTCTTTGTTTACAAATTGCAGGAAAAATTCTTTGCCGCGACTTGCCTCGTATTCGGTTATTTTGAGGTGTAGATTTTCGTCAATATGTTTATTGAACTGACTGCTGAATCCTAACTCTCTCATCCTGATTTCTTTGACAGAACTTTTTTTATCTCTTAAATTTTTTTCGACGTCTCTTCTGATATCAATTCGGGTAATGCCTTTTACTAATCGTTCAGGAGGAATCTCCCGCATGACGCGCATGGTTCGACAATATTCCGGGATAAGCAGCGTCATTTCCTGGAGAATTTCCCTTGTTTCTTCTTCATTATACGGAATAAAATTAATCCTTTGGTACATCTTTTCTAAGGGAGAATCTTGGATGACCTGGCACGGATAAATCTTTAATTGTTCCGGCCGATAGGCAGGATTAGCGAAAATTTCTTTAAACAGTTCCATATCTTTTTCTTTCGTGCTATAGGGCAGGCCTGGCATGATGTGATAGCCTAATTTAAATCCTGCATCACGCAATTTTTGTGAAGCATCAATAACGTCCTGCACTGTATGTCCTCTGTTTGTTTTTTTGTATGATTCATCGTCGGGCATTTGAACACCAATCTCAACACGTGTAGTTCCATACTCAAGCATTTCTCTTATTTCTTTTTCCGAGCAATTATCCGGTCTATTTTCAATGCATAATGCAACGCACCTATGCTGTGCGGTTTCGTTTATCTTTTTTGCTTCTTGTAGATTTTTTGATGAGCATTCGTTTAATCCATCATAACATGCTTTGATAAATCCATCCCGATATTTTTTGGGATACTGCATAAACGTTCCACCTAAAATAATTAATTCAATTTTATCGGTCGGGTGGTGCATTGCCTGAAATGCTTTTAACCTCACCGTCACTTGCTGATGCGGATCGTAGTCAAGCATGAGTGCTCTCATGACTGCAGGGCTTTTGTCAGTGTAACTTTGCGGGACTTTTTTCCCACCAGGGCAATAAATGCAGGTGCCATGATCGCATTTTCTTGGATTTACAACGACGGTTATTGGTGTCACGCCTGCCAGTGTTTTTGCAGGTTTTCGCACTTCATGAGCAAGAGGAGGTTTCATATAAATTCAAGAAAAAAGGGACTTATAAAGTAGACTGTCTTTATTACAAAAGAGGTGCACATATTTAAATACAATTTTTTATTTTTACTCTATGGATTACAAAAATATCAGACTTCATTGGACTGGACATGCAGGATTTAAAATAATTCTAGGAGCATCTATAATTTTTATTGACCCTTTTTCACTTTCTGAAGTGAGCAGCAGTGAGAAGGCAGATATTATTTTTATAACGCATGCGCATTATGATCATTGTTCGATTGAAGATATTAAAAAAATAATCAAGCCTGAAACAATCGTTGTTTCAACAAACGATGTGCAAAGTAAATTGG
>JBDKJQ010000077.1:0-14312 GCA_039796495.1 archaeon
AATGATACAATAATTGTGCCCTGGTAGTTTAGTGGCTAAAACACATCCCTGTCACGGATGAGTCCCGAGTTCGATTCTCGGTCGGGGCGTATAGAGGATCAGAGATCCTCTCTTCTTTGAGATGTCGGACCAGATTTCAAAAAATGATTTTGTTCGATTCACTTACATTCGTAAGAATGGAAGTTGTCCAAAACCAGCAGGTTTTGGTATCGGTCGGGAATACATAATAAAATATAAATATTCTGGAGAGGTTAATTTTTATAATGATCAAGAAAACAATAATCGAGGATGAAGTTATGTATCTAAGATTGAAAGTAAGTGGCTTGAGAGCCGATTATTATTTTAACAGAAAAGCGTGTGATAATAAAGATAGAGGTCATTTTGCAATTGAAAACGGAGAAGTGGTATTTAACAGAGCAGCTCCTGCATTGGGGATTATGATGTTAAATGGTTCTCCGTCTTTAAGTGTATCTGGAAGCCTTCTTTTATCAATTCAAGATAATATCCAAAGAATTTTACTCGATCACGCTTTTGTTGGAGTAAGATATGTAGAAGTTGAATAAACTTACTTATTTTTCTACAACATCTTCTTCTCAAATTTCTCTATCCTTACTATTTTTACTTTTTGTCCTCGTTTTTCCAGTTCCTCCTGCAGCCATTCTTCCTTTGCCCACTGATCATGGCCTAATGCGATGATATTCGGCTTTAACGAAATGATTCGTTCAATAAAATTATTTCCTTCATATCCTAACACTGCTTCATCAACAATGTTGAGATTTTTTATTTTTTCCAGCCGCTTGTTCTCATCATGCATTGTTTTTTTCTGTTTTATTTTTTCTGAATTTGCATCGCGCGAGACAATGACAATTAACTCTGCGTTTTCAGCGAGGGATTTTGCCTTCTTCAAATATTCAATGTGGCCTGAGTGCAGTATGTCGAATGTGCCGGAGCAAATGATGCGAGGTTTCATTTTAGGGTAATTGATAATTATTTTTATTTTTTATAATCATCCCTTCTTTTTGAAGTTCTGTGAGTAACTCGGGTAGTAGTTTGTCTGGGATATTTGTTTCTTTGCTTAACTCTTCTTTTCTCAGTTTTTTATGCTCTATAAGTTTTTTTATGATCAAACTCCGTTTTTGTCGTCGTGAGCCTTCAAATTTTGACTGCTTGGTATAATGCTTGCTTTTTTTGGAAAAATTTCCATGCAACTTCTTGAGATGAGTTCCATAGTCCATCAGTGCCCAGTGCCATTCGCGGGGATTTTCTTTATCTAATGTTTCTATAATAAATGTTTTTATCTTTTCATCATGGATATCTTTTGCTTTGGGGAAAAAATGGAAAATAAAAACGGTGCGGATGTTTGTTTCAATATATGGAATCGCCTTATTGTATGCATAGGTAAGAATTGCTGCTGCAGTTGCGTGGCCAATGCCTGGAAGTTGGGTGAGTTCTTCAATTGTTTGTGGGAATGTTTCATTATGTTCATTTATAATTTTTTCTGCTGCCTGCTTGAGGAATTTTGCGCGTCGATTATATCCAAGACCGCTCCACACTGCCAGCACTTGCGATAATGGTGCCTCTACCAGATGTTTTATCGTCGGAAATGTTGTTATAAACTCCTGATATTTTTCTGTGACTCTATCTACCTGGGTTTGCTGGAGCATGATTTCTGAAATTAAGATATAATAGGGATCTGTTGTTTTCCGCCAGAGCATCTCGTGTCTACCATTCTTTTTATAAAAATCCCAGATTATATTTTTGAATGCCTGAAGGTCTTGTTTCATGAACGTAAGAATAAAATGGGATTAAAAATTGTTGCGGTTTCAAAAAAATTCACCTGGATTCTTAATAACTATTCTTATTAAAATCTTCCTGGATGGTATAGCTATCTTCAGTCAACTGCGCAGCAGCAATCCTGCTTGTTCTAAACTTTAGTACGTTCTTTCTCACATGGCAATAACCGATGACATATCTTGTTGATGTATAATACACATCGAATTTTCTTTTTTTTAATTCTGCATTTTCAATGTCAAAATATTTCATCTCCACTGTTTTTAATTGAGCAAATGCTTTTTCGAGAATCTGGTAGACGCTATTATCTATCTTGTTGTTGAACATGCGGTATTTTTTGTTGAGCATCTTTTTTTCTATTTCATCTTTCTGCTTTTCAGGCAGGCATTTACCGATCTTATTTAAAATAGACTTTATTACTTTCGTTTTTATCGGTTCTTCTGAAATAATATACTCGTCGTACTGTCCCTGGTTGTTTTCAGGAACATTTTTTTCATATTTTTTGACGATCTTATAGACCGCCTCAGCCTCTTCTTTTTTAAGAGTAAGCTGTTTTTCCATGAAAATGGTAACAATTGACCCTTTAAGTAGTTATTTGCGATGTGATTCATACTTCTTTGAATAAATTTATTAACGTATTTCCTTTCTTTTCATGATGATCATCTCTACATCAGAACTCCAGCAATTGCTTGCATCACCACGTGAGCGGGAAAAATTTATTTTACTGGATGTCAGAAGACATGATGAGCTTCATAATGGTATGATTCCTCATGCACATCATCTACCGCTTCACGAACTGGAAGAGGCTTTTAGTCTTTCTTCACAAGATTTTAAGAAAAAATATGGCTTTGAAAAGCCGAGCAAGAAAAAACTGATTATAGTGTATTGTAGAACTGGTGGTCGAAGCAGCATTGCAGCGTCGCTACTATTGCAAGAGGGATATACTGCTAAAAATTATCAAGGAAGTATTTGGGAGTGGAGTGAGATTGATGAGAATGTGAAGAAATATTTTCATTGATGTATTCTATTAACAGCAATTCTTTAAATAGAGAAAGGTTTTATGTTTATCATGAAAAAATATTTTGCGTATCTTGGTGTATTAATGGTTTGCATGATGCTTACCGCAGTTATTCCTGTGCACGCCTACAGCTATTCAACCTATAGTTATTCTTCCTATCATCTTCCCCTTCCTGTGAGATGCAATCTTGAGAAAGAATTTCCGCGCTATGATTTTGTCAAGCGCATGTATATTTGCGAGAAAATAAAAGATAGGATGGAGAATAATGATAATGAAGTCCTGCGATTTGATACAATAAAACAAGGAACGACGAGCAGCCTTGATGATCGGACGTTTAAAGTCATTAAGACTGACAAGGAATTGAGAAAATTATGGCAGGATATGTTTCCTGGCGTACGTGTACCACATGTTGATTTCGGAGACAATATGGTCTTAGCCGCATTAATGGGCGAGAAATCAACCGGTGGGTATTCCATTCAGATAACAAAGATTGTAAATGACGATGATGTTGAAGTGACGGTAAAAGAAACATCGCCTGATTCAGACTGCATTGTGACGCAGGCAACAACGCAACCGTATCACCTTATTGTCATGAAAAAATCAAGCAAGGATGTTGATTTCAACATCAAGAAAGTGACGATGAATTGTTAGTTTTTTAAATATAATTTTATAACACAAATACTTAAAAAGTGATTTATTAATCTTTGTTTATGGATCACAAACCAACGCTTAAACGATTGAGAGACGCTGATCCTCGTGCATATGCGCAATTTTGCGAAACAGCTGGTCAGCAATTGACACTTAAACAATTACAAATTACAAACCCCCGAGGATATGCAGAACTATGCGAAAGGGCTGGTTGTTATTCTGTTGCTCTGGAGTTTTATGTAAATAGTGATTCTTCTTTGGATTTATTGCATGCTGCGGAATTAGCAGACCGATTAGGTAACAAAACTCAAAGAAAGAAATTTTCCACACTGGCACGCCAGAAAGTTGATTCTGAACTAGAAAAAGCATTGCGAGCTGCTCAGAGTTCGTCGGCAGGAGAGAATGAAGAAAGAAATTTTATTATTGTTACCAATAGAAAACGGGCAGTATATAATACCTCTCAGGTTCTTCTTTCTTAACACAAAACAAACATTTATATAGCCACTTTTGATACTGAAAGTATAAATAAGTAATATATGCAAAGAAATACACAGACTTGTTCTGCTCGCTATTTCTTGACTGTTATTCATTATTAAATTAAAAATAATATACAATGGAACAATTTGTACAATTACTGGGAGAAGATAGTCCTATCTTGGATTCTATCAAAAAACGAGGATATACCGAGCCTTCAGAAATTCAGGAAAAATCAATTCCTGAGATTCTTAAAGGGAAGGATGTTATAGCTGGAGCTTCGACTGGTTCTGGAAAAACCTTGGCATTTGCCGTCGGATTGATAAAAAACGCGAAAAAAGACTTTGGTATACAGGGGTTAGTATTAACTCCAACCCGAGAGCTTGCTGAACAGATAACCAAAGAGCTTATTCATTTTTCCGGAGAAAAAAATCTTGACATCGCATCAGTTTATGGTGGTGTTTCAATTAATCCGCAGATGAAGCGATTGCAAACCGCGGAAATTGTCGTTGCGACACCGGGAAGAATATTAGATCATCTTTCACGCAATTCTATTGATTTGTCACGTGTTAACACGCTTGTCTTGGATGAAGCTGATCGAATGCTTGACATGGGGTTTATTGAAGATGTTGAAGAAATAATTTCTTACTGTCCGCATCATCGCCAGACCTTGCTTTTTTCTGCGACTATCTCTGCAGACATATTCCATATCGCGCAAAAATATATGAAGAATCCTATTGAGATTTCTGCTGAGCCGCATGTTGATCCGGAAAAACTCAAACAGATTTATTATGATGTTGAGGACAACATGAAATATTCTTTATTGCTTCATTTATTGAAACATGAGGATGCAAAAAAAGTGATTGTGTTCTGCAATACACGGCAGAATGTTGATTTTCTGCAGAACAATCTGGAACGAGCTGGTGTTGATACATTTCCGATTCACGGCGGTTATTCACAGGAAAAAAGAAATAAAATCATTGAAGGATTCCATTCGCAGAAAACTGGTGTACTTATCGCGACGGACGTTGCTGCACGTGGACTTGACATAAAAGATATCAGCCACGTATATAATTATGATACCCCTCCGAATAAAAAAGAATACATCCATCGAATCGGCAGGACTGCGCGTGCCGGTACTGAAGGTATTGTTGTCAACATAATCGGCAATCGGGATCATGAAAATTTTCAATTCATCATGATGGGGGGAGAGATACATATTGATCGAGCGGAAACTCCTGAAGTTGAACGCGCATACATTCAATGGACAGGTGATCGACGAGGTGGAGGACGATTTTCAGGAAGAGGTGGAGGTGGTCGCGGAGGATTCTCGGGCGGAGGAGGTCGATGGAGAGGCAGTTTTAGAGGAGGAAGCTCTCATCGCGGTGGTGGGCGTGGAGGCTCTAGTTATAGGGGCGGAGGAAATTCCCGTTATGGAAGTTCAAGTAGAGATTCGAATAGGGATTCACGAAGAGATTCTGGAAGAAATCGGGGATTTAGAAGTTCTGGAAGAAGATAGATTACCATTAATGTTAACTCCTTTTTAGCTTAATCAACAATTTTCTTAAATCCTTTGATCAAATGTATTCTCTTTTTTATGTTGTTGTAAATATCTTCAAACTCCTCTGTTTTTATTTCCACGATACCTGAACTGTCTTTTCCTTTGAAACATAATGCGATTGTTTCATCTTCAGGATTGAGAAATTCTTCCTTGATGATCACTTCTTTTATCTCTCCTGCAGTTTCCATTCGCGCAATGCCATCACGATTTACTTTTTTTATTTTTACTTTCATGATATATATTATTAGAAACTGAAATTAATAAAGATGATTTGCTACTGAGTATGAGTGTTAATCAAAAGATTTTTAAGTACTCTTTGGTAATACTGTTTAATCAAAAGAGTTCTGATAACAATTATGGAAGATCCTATAGAACAAGGAAGAAAATTGATTATTGATAGCATTGGAGAAAAAATGGTTCAGTCAATGCGAGATGTTGGATTGGATATAGATGGAGCAATAACAAACATATTACAATGGCAAGAACAGCAACAAGAACAACTCGATACTCAAGCTGAATGTGGAGCTCTTGAAGACACCATGACTTCCGAATTAGTGTACCGGTCTCGCGGCTTTGATGATGTGTATGGCAGGGAATATAAAAAAAGATTATCTTTATTGCGATTCGATGAGGAATCTATTAAAAAATTATATGATCAAGAAAAATTGATTTTGTCGTATGGCATTGGAATATTTCAGTCTGATAGAAAACAACCTTGGGTGAGAAGATATTTTTTTAGAGAAGGGATCACCGGAAATGATCTACCTCAATTTGGGCAATTAACACTTTCTGAACTCATATTGATTACTGATGATGCTTCATCTGCTTATATACGAGATCATCATGTTCTTTCTGATGATACTTGGGTTGCAGTATGTAAAGCTGCAATTCAAGCACATTCTTTTGGAGGAGCGCACTATATCATTGCATTTAATGATCGAGCGGAAACCTTAGGCTGGTCAGAAGAACAAAATGGTGCATATACAAAAAATGAATGTTTATTAACTGAAAGATTAAAATGGGGCCATCATGAAAAGCCGGCGTGGACTATAGAGACCACCGCACTTGAGCAGTATACACGGTAATCATTCATACTTTTTTGACACAATTATCCGATCACTCTTAGCATCATTGCCTTTCCGTTTTTAATCTTGCTGCTGATTTGTTTTTTGAAATCAAATTGCTTTACTTCTCTGACCTCATGGATTGAGGTTTGTATAAAAATGGTTATGATTCCTCTGAGTATGAAACTGATGAAAAATAATACCACCAGTCCTTTGATGCCAAAAAAATGCAGATTTTTTGAAGACAAAAATCCTCCCAGCATCGCTCCTACAAATGCTCCGAATGCATTGACTATATTGAAATATGCAACGCAGAATGCCATCTTTTCCCTGGTCACTGCATCATAAATAAAATTGACCGCTGACAAATTAAATCCTGCCCATGCAAATCCTGCGAACAGCTCTACACACAGCAGATAAAACACTAGTGCATTGGTTGAGAACTGTTTCATAAAAATGGTAAGTATCCAAAGAAACGGAATAATTGTTATCAGGATTGAATTTAATTTTATAACTTTTATATTTCCAAACTTGTCCGCAAACCTTCCCCATCGTGGAAGAAAGAGAATCATGGAAATAACTGCGCCGGTTGAACAAATGGTAAACTGCAGATAAGAAAAGCCTACATCTTCAAGCATATAGACGGTGAAAAACGGGCCTGCGATTGCTGTTGCGAATGATATGAGAGAGAAAAGGACGACGAATCTGCCAAAATTATTGTAGAGCATCTTTTTTACAAATTCATAAAAACTGAAATACGAATCGTTGCTGTATTTGAATTGGGGTTCATATTGCCTCAATAATAGTTGGGCTGAAACAAACCTTCCTATTCCGGCAACTGCAAAAATTATGAAAAATCCTATCAGCGTTAATCCGTCGGTAAAAAGGGTGAGAATCAAGCCTGCAATCATCATACTTACGACTATTGAAATGTTGATAATCCGATTTCTATTTCCAAAATAGCTGCCGTTATTTTTCAAGACAACATCTTTCATCCAGGAATTCCAGGCAGGCGAGCCAATTGAGCCTGAAACAATGAGTAGTGAATAGACTATTAATAAAATCCAGGGAATAGCAATTTTTGAAGATGGAAAAGAAAAATAGATTATTCCAAGAAGAATAAGTGGAAGCCAGAATAATGTCTGTATCAGGACTGCGTAGAACGTTATGTTTTTTCTAGGATATTTTTTTATTAGTTGAATGCCAAACAATTGACTAATGTTCCCGAGAAATTGCGGTAATGTTGACAACAATGCAATCAGATAATTTGATGCTCCCATGGCGAGTGCGTATGGCGTTATGTATCTGAGGCCAAATCCGTCCATGATTCCGTAAAATGAGCCTTCAACAACACTTGTTTTCTCCGCTTTTTTTATCTGCCTCAACTCTTTTTTTCTCATCTTCACTTCACAAAATTATAAGGCAGGAATCTGTTTAAAAATGTTTCTTGGGAGAATTTGTATATAAAAATTTAAAAACTTCAAGATTATTTAATAGTATGAGTAATTCAGAAATTTATTATATCTTTGGGCGATTAACCCCGGATCTTGAGATTCCTTCACATTTAACTCAACAGCAAGCTGTGGATCTTTATCAAGCACGATGGGATGCATTACAGCCTCTTTGTCGAGATGTAGAAGCGATGGGTTTTACGTCGCATCATTATACTCCCTCATCTGCTCGTTTTTTGATGAGAGCCGCATTAACTGATGATCAACGAAAACAATTGGGAGAGAATCCACGAGTAGAACGAATATTAACCTCGCATGAATATTATGTAGAATTTGTTGAACCGCTGAATACTTCTCGAATGGTTGCTTAGATTATTGTAATCGCTGAAATCCGACAATGATATGTCCTGGGATTTTTGGACGTACTTTAGAAAAAAATTCTCTTATTTTGGGAATGTTTTCTTCACCGTTGAAGTGAACCGTGAAGACTGGCTTTCCTTTTTTTACCGTTGCTGCTCTGCCTTCAGGAGTGCCAAAGCTTAATTGCATTCCGGTCTGGATTCGCTCTCCCTTGCTTCCTCCGGAGAACACTCGATTATTTCTAAGAATGTTATGAGGATATACGTTACATCTGAGAAAAAAAGAATTTTGCAGCAACACGGTTAAATCTTTGTTCAACGATTGCCTGACTGCCTCAAGCGCCATGTCTCTGATCTGGATATCTTCTCCCATGTTCAATGAAAGCACGAGCTTATATTTTCCCTGGTCAAATCCCTTGATGTCTCCCATGTTGAATTTTACAATTTTTTGAGGAGGAACCATCTTGACGTAACTTTTCTGGGTGATCTTACTCTTTCTTGTGTACACAACTGGTTTTTTCTTGGAATATGCTGATGCTTTTCTTATGATTGTCATGTTTTATTTTTTAGTTATATTCTCCGTGATTGTGAATTTTTTGATCAAATCCTGATATTGATTCTAAACTGTTTTTACCGAAAAAAATTTCTCGGTGAGGGGAGCACATCAGTTCATAGTTCATCAACTGCCCGTTTTCATAAATTTTGCACATCTTATTTCACCTCGACCTTTTCATTTCGTGCTTGTCCCGGCAGACCTTTTTCGAAAATTGCTCTTACCAATCCTTTGTTGCCGTGCGCTGCCGCAATTTTTCCTTTTATTTTTTTTCCTGCGGGCGAAGTCCAGGTGATTTCTTTTCCGACGAATTTTTCTGTTTCTGCACGAGACTTTGCCTGTACATCTACGATGAAATGTCGTTCATGAATTCTTCTTTTGCTTCTTCGGAATTGAATGACTTTGCCTACTGCCATTTTGTTTTAAATAGATTTAATAAAATTCAGAGAGAATTTAGGTTTTTAAATGTTTAGAATGTTAACTTTATTAATAATGACGATCAGTTAATTTAATACTCAAATTAGGATCTCTTGTCAGGACTGTATGAGGCACGAGCGCGTTTCCTTCTCTGCCATTTACATAGGATCTTTTTGAAGGGTTAAAACTGAATGTGCTGACTTTCATTGAGTTATTTGTCTCAATTCCGATATGCAACTTTTTTGGTAGCCCGGTAACGTTGTTTTTTTCAAGCCATAATTCTGCAAGTTTAAGTGCGCTACCAACAGAATCTCCATAGTGCCGCGTAACTTTTTGACACAGATCGTCGCTTACTATCCTTTCTCGTGAACTGTCGGGATTTACAAAATAAAATTGAGGGGGAAATTTTTCTCCTACTTCCAACACAAATCCCATTTCAGCATCACGTGCATCATGCGGTAGATCTTTTTCATTACATGCACTATAAAGTGCAGCTCTTATCTGCTGTCTGTTTTTTGGCTTTCTTGTAAGTGTGGTTGTCATTTTATTTGTGTTGGAAATTCTTCGAAAGTTAGTTCTTCCCCAAAGACGGCTCGCATGTAATCTTCCCAAGCAGGATTTAGGGGCATTATTGGTTCTTGCTGTGCTTCTTTTTCTGCTTCTTCAAATGTTTTTCCCTGTTTTATTGTTTCTAGTATCCTTGTAGCGTTATAGCCGTAATTCTGGTTTAATGCAGCATATTTATTTGCTGTTTCTGGACCAGTTCTTCCTCTTACAAAATTCATTATATCCTCTTTGTTGAACCATTCATTATATTCAGATATCATTTGAGGCTTAACTCCTCGCGAATATAACTCAATAATCTGTTCAGCAGAAAATCTGCGCTCCTCTCTTTCAATATATTTCATGATTGGAGGTCTTTCAATCACGCTTTTCTCTCGAGGATTCTCTCTCCTTATTTTCAAAAATTCTCTTGAAACTTCACATGGAACTTTGTGCCTTTCTAATAAGACTATGTCTTCTTCATTATAATTCACTACCTCAGCATATCTATTTGCGGTTCTAGCTTCAATGCCTCTTCTATGGAAAATTGAAATTGAATTAAAGTCAAGTCGGGAATCATAAGCATTTACTTCTTCAGGAGTAATATTTTCTCCTAAAAAAACAGAAACTTCAGACGATGTAAATCTCTTATCAAACCGATTTACTAATTCTGGTCCAAATCCTTGTTTTTCCAGATCTGATTTCCATCCTTCAAAATCAAACGATAGTCTATAGGCATATTCTGTTTTACTGCAACCTCCTAACACCAGTGCTAGTAGACCTGATGCAATTGCTGTTTGAAATTGTTTTCTGAAAGTCATGTTATTTTTCTCCTTGGTACTGAGGGTTGTATACACTGAAAAATATTCGAACGTTATCGTCTCTGAATCCCATCTGTACTTGTTCGTACTCATATTCTCTTTGAGGGTTTACAGTCGTTTTAGAGAGTATTCTTCCTTTTTTTGATATGGTTCTTTGCAATAATTCTGTTAAGTTGGGATAACTTTTCTCTGATGCAATTGTATCATAACTGATAACAAGATTTCCCCGACTATCAAAAATTAAAGAGGTTAATCGCAAGTCTTTGATGTGATGATCATCTTCTAATCCATGCAGATCGTCAAGTCCTTCAACTGCTTCCGCTAACATATTTTGAAGACTTATTCCTGTTCTTTCAAAAAATCTTGTATGTGGGTCTTCCATGGTTTCTTTCAGGTAAACCCCTTATTTAAACTTTTTCTTGTTACTATTTTATAGAAATGAATTATTTACGGGAGTATTTATATAGACGCATGCCTTGTGTATTTTATAGTTTTCAGAGCAATAGAGAAATCTATAGAAACTACGAGTTGTTATTATTCAAAATTTCTGAATCACAACATTTATAAACCTTCTTATTGATACATTATAGAATTGTTAAATGCTCTACCGGTAAAGGTATCTATCCAATGCACATCCTGCAGCCAAAACATATAAAACTAAGTCATGCTGAATCTGAAAAGCTTGTCAGCGCCTTAAATATTTCTCTCACCCAACTACCAAAAATTCACGTCAATGATCCTGCATTGCCCGAGGGCTGTGAAATCGGCAACATTATCAAGATTGAACGAAAATCCGAAGACGGAAAAACAACTGTCTATTATCGGGTTGTTGCTGTTTAAATTTTTAAAATTTAAACAGTTCAATTGATAAATGCAGGAAAAAATAAACATGGATTACCCACAAAAAACAAATAAACATCTAGAAGAAATTTGTCCGGCTTTAGAGGCGAAGTTGTCTAGCCTTTTACCAGATTTGCAGACGATGGAATGGGGAGTTATGCATATTCCCTACGCTGATGAAGATTTTGATCATTCAAGTGAAATAAGTTTATCGTTTTATCCAAAAGGAAGTAGAAAAAATGATACCTATCTTTTCGATGATCAACAAAGGGAATTAATAAAAAAAGGAGACTCCATTGCAGAAATAGTGGCGCAGGTAGCGGGAGAATTTAATTTAAATGTAGAAATAGATCATGAAAGGGGTGGAATACCTCCCCATCAATTTTATGTATTTACTCAAAAACAATCATGAAACTCGAGAAATCACAATTAAAAGAAGAGCACCTGCTTGTCAAGAAATATCTGGAAGACCATAGCCTTGTTGAATCGAACATTGTTTCGTTTAATAATTTTGTCAATCATCGAATGCAGGAAATTATTTATGAACTGAATGAAAGCTTGCCGAATGAGGACATTGAAATTAAACTCGGAAAAATTCGTGTCGGCAAGCCCCATATTGTCGAGGCAGACGGCAGCTCCCATTTCGTTACACCGACTGAAGCACGCATCCGCGGCTTAACGTATTCTTCTCCCATCCATGTTGAGATCACGATCAAACAGTCAGGGCAAATTGAAAGTCATGACATTGAGATTGGCCAGATCCCTGTGATTGTCAAAAGTGAAATCTGCAACCTTGCAACTGTTGAAAAGGAAAAATTAGTTGAGGAATATATTGACCCGCAGGATCCGGGAGGATATTTTATCATCAATGGCAATGAGCGAGTCATCGTTATGGCTGAAGACCTGGCTGAAAACCAGCCGTTTATTGAAAAAACAAAAAATTCAATCATGCTCCGCTTGTTTTCACGACGGGGGAGCTATCGGATTCCTATTTCCATAACTGAAACCAATGAGGGAATTGTTGAAGTCAGTTTTTCACGTTTTAAGAATATTCCTGCGGTTGTTATGCTTAAGGCGCTGGGCATGACCAAGGAAAGTGATATTGCAAGCTATATCGGCAAAGAAAATGACAGCTTGATTGTCAACCTGTATGAATTCACCGGCATCAAAAGCGAAGAAGATGCAATGATGGCGATTGCAGAAAAAACGGCGCTACAGGGAAGCAAAAAAGAAATCCTGGATCGAGTGAAACAAAGAATTGAATCATATTTTCTTCCTCATATCGGCCTGAAAAAAGAACACCGGATAGAAAAAGCAATTACCCTGTGCAAATTCATCAAACAGTTTTTTATTGCGAAAGAAAATCCGGAGAATATCACGGATAAGGATCATTATGCAAACAAACGAGTGAGAATGTCTGGAGACTTACTTGCCGACTTATTCAGAATCAACATGAATATTCTTTTGCGGGATATACAACATTCATTGCAAAAAATTCAGAAACGAAAAAAATTTTATTCTATTAAGACTATTGCAAAATCGACGCTGTTCACGCATCGCATCGAATCCGCGATTGCAACAGGAAACTGGATTGGCGAGCGCTCAGGTGTTACACAAAACATGGATAAGACCAATTATCTTGCAATCATCTCACAATTGCAGAGAGTTTCTTCGATGCTGCCGGGCGAGCAGGAAAACTTTCTTGCACGAACATTACACCCAACTCATTACGGGAGATTCTGTCCGGTTGAAACGCCTGAGGGAACAGAAATTGGCTTACGAAAAAATCTCGCAATTCTTGCGAAAATATCGACGAGAACAAGCATTGATGAAGAGAAACTGTTGAAGATTTTTAAAGAGTTTGGATTAAAAAAAGAAGTTGACAATAATGCGAAAGATGTTTTTTTGAACGGCAGATTTATCGGCTCGGTTTCAGACAGCAGAGAATTCATACGAAACATAAAAGATAAAAGAAGATCCTCTGAATTGCCCATTGAGCTAAGCATCCGTGCTGACAACGTATTTGACACGGTTTTATTGTCAACAGAAATCGGCAGAGTCATGCGGCCGCTCATCATTGTCGAGAACGGCATCTCAAAATTAACTGAAGATCACATGAAATTATTGCGGGAAGGCGCATTAACGTGGAACGATCTTATTAAAAATGGCATTATTGAATATCTCGACGCTGCGGAAGAGGAAAATGCACTTGTCTCATTACTGAGTGAGCATATCACCGAGAGCCATACGCATCTTGAAATTGACAAGATAGATTTGCTTGGCCTAGTCACCAGCCTTGTGCCGTATGCAAATTACGATCAGTCTTCCCGTTTAAACAGAGGAAGCAAGACACAAAAACAGGCATTAGGATTATACGCTGCAAATTATTTATGCAGAATTGACACTGATGTTAATATTTTGCATTATCCTCAGACCCCTATTGTAAGAAGTTTTATTTATGACACGCTGAATGTTCATCCTGCAGGTCAGAATGTAATCGTCGCTGTCATGACCTATGAAGGTTATAATATGGAGGATGCGCTGATCTTAAACAAGGGCTCGCTTGACCGGGGACTTGCCCGAAGCACATATTATCGCCCCTATACGTCGGTGGAACTAAATTATGCAGGCGGATTAAGGGATGAAATAAGCATTCCTGAAAAAGATGTGTCCGGTTATCGAACTGAAGAAAGCTACCGGTTTTTAGAAGATGATGGCATTATTTATCCTGAGGCAAAACTTGATTCCGGGGAAGTTATCATCGGAAAAACG
>JBDKJQ010000078.1:0-8914 GCA_039796495.1 archaeon
TGATAATAAAGTATATCCTGGTGCTAATGAGATCTGTGATGGCAAGGATAATGATTGTGATGGACAAGTCGATGAGAATAATGGTATGTGTGAATCTGGAAAGATATGTACTTCTGGACAATGTGTTCCTGCGATTTGTTATGAAGACGAAGATTGTGGTGAAGATGATTTTATTAATACTCCTTTTTGCGATATAGGAAGCGGGGATATTTATCAAGAATATCGATTGCATGAATGTAAGAATCCAGGAGGAGCAAGCAGCTCATGCAGTTCACAGATTGATGAAAAGCTCGTTGTTGATTGTTCATATGGTTGTAATCCATCTACCAATACCTGCATCACTGAGATATGCACTGATGGAAAAGATAATGACGGAGATGGATTAATTGATGGCTTGACAGAATTAAATCCGAACAACGGATTGACGTATGTCTATCCGACGAACAATCCATTATGGGGTTATGCATACAATCCGTTTGAATTAGAATACCAAGTTGCAAACATCAGCCAGACGTATGGCATGGGATATAATATTTACTACACGAATAATGTTGCTGCGATTGCGCGATCATATAATGCATGGTATGCACCACCATATGGCAGTGGAGATTATTACAGTGGAACGTTAACAAAAGTCTGCAATGTCCTTGGCTATTCAACAGTAACCTGGCATGAATGTGACAGCGCGTTCGGCGATGGCTGCAATTATGATTCTCCTGGAGATAATTATTTGTGGCAGTTCAACGGAACTGATTTTGTCGGCATCAGTGCAGAACCAAAATATGCAAAGAGCTGGGTCTCACGAATCTGGTGCAAGGACAAATTGCCTGCATGCAGCGACGGCAGAGACAATGATCATGATGGTAAGATAGACAGTAATGACGATGGATGCGCAAGCGCAAACGATGATTCAGAAATCGCTCATGATCCTGAATGCGAGATTTAATTTTTTTTTGTTATTGAGAATTTTAAAATGATAAATAGAATAAAAGAATTAGAAAATAAGAAAAAACATATTGAAAAAGAAATTGCAGAAGAGCATTCAAAAAATCTTAAGATTATGTGGGAATATATGAATATTGTGTTTAGATTTGTATTTATTGTTGGTATTTTAACTCTTTTATTTTTTTTCGCTTTATTTGGCTATTATCTTGGCTATTATCTTGGCTAGATGTATAAATATTAAAATGACAGAACAATTAACCGACATAATTTTGTATCATGGCTCTTTGAATGAGTTAAATGAAAGGACTAATGGACAGTATACTTTTGCTCAGGACTCATCTTTTGTTTCTTTGCCTGGAAAATATCAGTCAGTTGAAAGAATGGAACATGAAATTAAGAGGCAATTGGCTAAAAAAGATTATCACGGATTAGTTAATAGAAGAACAACTGCAGTATCGGAAGATGGGAGAGCATGGGTTTCAGGGTTCATTGAAGGAACACCTATCGTTAGAGTGAATATCAGAAAATCTCGCATCTTTGATAGTTAATCACGTATAAATTCCGCTGTATCCTAATTGTCTGTCAATACGTTCTGCTACTGCAAGATATTTACATGCTTGTTCTAAACCTGCACTCCCATATACGTCCAGGTTAAAGAGCGCTCCATCTTTGATACTTTCGGCAATAGTTATTAACTGCTGAGGAGAAAAATTATTTCCCTCAATTACCTGCTCTATACTTCTCGACGGAACAATACCCATCTGTACAGGTACGCATACCGATATCAATCGCTCATTTCCTGCTTCGGTTTTTGAATATGTGTCGTCCATGTTTCGTTGTTATTCTTTATTCGATGGACTTTGCGTCCATTTGTTTATTAAAAAAAAATAAATAAAAAATTTAAGCTCGATTTTTATGCAATCGAACAAAATGTTGCTTGATTATCTTGTTTCCTTTTTTAAGGCCAAGCTCTTTCTGAAGTTCTTTAACTTCTGAATAGTCGCCTGACTCGTGAGCTTCTTTCACTGCTTCTCTTAGCTGTGACATCTTGCCATATCGCTCAACAGCTTGGTTGAAATGATCCTCTGAAAGATCAAAGTTTTCAAGATTTTTCTTTGCCATTCGCTCTTCTGCCAATGATTTCCACGCTGCGTAATCATTGCTTTCAAGTGCATTTCGAATTGCTTCTCGCTTTTCTTTGATATTTGCCTTCTGCTCGTCGGTAAGACCTGATTTCATCAGACCTTTTCCTTCCATTGCAGAAATCATGCTCACACCAAATAATGCGACCATCGCCAAGGCAATCATTCCTAGCATATATTTGCTTTCCATGTTTGTACCTCCTTTCATTATTTTGTTTTCCATACTCTTTCATAGATTTTTTGTATTTAAAGAAGATGGACGACAGATCCATATCTATTTAAAACCGGGAGTTTATTTGTAATACAATGCCATTACCTATTGCATCAGGACTTGGAATTGAACTGGTTTATTCTTTTATCATTATAGTCTGCAGCCTTGTTATTTATTTTGTGACAAAGGAATTATACGAATTAAGTTCACATGAGGGAATAAAATATTTCCGATTGACATTTCTTTTTTTTGCCATTGCTTATTTTTTCCGCTCATTCATAAAAATCCTCTTGCATTCTTTTAACGCTGTTGAAGTATTGGATATATCGTACTCATGGATCTTTGCACGCATCACTCTTTTCGCGTTCATGTATTTCAGTTCAATGGCTATTTTTTATCTGCTCTATAGTGTGGTATGGAAACAGGGACATGAGAAGAGAATTTATTTATTTCATGGACTGGCACTCTTGATCGCTGTTCTGAGTATTCTGACGAAAAATATGATGATTCGACTCGGCATCCACGGATTTTTACTGCTGTTTGTCCTGTATCTTGTCTATCATTCTTATAACGGAAAAAACAAACCTCTTTTTGGCATTTATGTACTGCTCTTGCTATTCTGGATACTGAATATACTTGATATCTTAGTTCCAAACTTTTTGCGCACGTTCCAGCTTTTTGTGTATGCCGCGTCGGTACTCATATTTGTGATCATTGTATACAAAGTTATCCGAATTGTAAAAAGAGGAAATAATCATGAAACGGGCAAAACTTGAAATTATTAGAGATATACTGAAGATTATACAGGAACATAACGGCATCCGCATAACGCCGCTCATCAGAAAATCAAATATGTCAAGCGAACGATTTAAGGAATATTATGGCGAACTCATCAGGAAAGAATTTGTAAAAGAGATACACCTGAAGGGAGAAAAACTTATTTCTCTGACAGAGAAAGGCTCGCGCTTTTTGGAAAAATATAAAATGATCATTCATTTTATTGAGGAGTTTGAGTTGTAAGACTGTTTTGTCCCGCATCTTGGTATATTCCCCTCTCGATTCAAAAGATTTATATAATTAGTTTTATTGATTTGAAAATGAAAAAGGGTGCAGGGAATAAAAATTATTCTAGAAATATTCTCATGGCTGTTCTTGCCGTGATCATTGTAACCCTTCTCATTTACGTTAGCTTGCCGCTTTCTGATAAGGAAAATAATCTTGAAGGAGAGCTTGCGAGTTTGTCGGGAGCTGCTTTATGGGGATGGACTTATTGCAGTGATACAGATCGGTGTCCTGCGGGAGAAGGAGATTGTGATATTGATTCTGATTGTTTAACAGGATACTGTGCTCAAGATGTCGGAGCTAATTATGGTCAAAGTTCGTCAATGGATGTCTGTGAATGTCCAAGTGGAACAAATTGGGATGGAAATGCATGCATCACTGAAACTGGATGCGAAGAAAATAATCCCGTTGCTTATTGGAAATTTGATAATACTTTTGAAAATGTGTATAATAGTCCAACCTCTATCGGTTATGGAGGTCCAAAGTTTGTTGAGGGTAAAGTTGGTCAGGCAATGCAATTAGACGGAAAGGATGATCATATCTATTTTAAACAGGGTTCTACATTACTTGGGACGTTACATACAATAAGTTTCTGGATTGATTACACCAAAAAAGGAGGATATGGAGTTGTTCTTGGCGGCATGAAAGACCCTTGGACAGCTAATTCTGGATCGGATTATGGTGTATATCTTACTGATACACAACTCTGTTATGAAAACGGTTATGTACAAAATAAAAAATCTAAAGGAGAATCAGTAGTTTGTGTTAAGCATGGAGGAATTTCTGGGTGGCATTATGTAGATGTTGTCAGAGATGGAACTTCAGTTATTTTTTACAAGGATGGAGTTAAAATTGGAAGCGGAACACTTTCGGCTAACAATGAGTTACAAATTGGAGCTATTGGACGAGAGCAAAGAGGATATTATCTTAAAGGATCGCTCGATGAATTAAAGATTTGGGATTATGCGTTAAGTGAAGATGAAATAAAGAATGAGTATGAAGGAAAGTCTTCAGAAGATGATTGTGGTGATGGGGAAGATGGAAGCGCAAGTTGCACTACATTGGTTGAAGATATTAACACCCTGTTAAATGCGAATAACGGACAGCAGAAATGTGGCGATGCATATTATACTCCTGCTTTGGATGTTGACGATGACGGATATATCGTTTCACAGGATTCTCTATTAGTTATCAATCAGATGAATGCAGGAAATTACGCATTTTGCGACGAGGTTTTGAATGATGGTGATGATCCATGTGCCTCTTCATCATGCACGGATAGTGATGGTGGGAAGAATTATGAGGTGAAGGGGTATGTTGAATTTCCCAACGATCCTACGTTCGGAGATAATGGAAGAAAATATGATGTTTGTAAAACATTTGCGGATGGAGAATACGTAACAGAATATGTCTGTATAAACGGAATATATGAAGGAGATGAAAACTACAAATGCCCTAACAGCTGCAAAGACGGAGCATGTGTTTCTCAAACTGCACAACCTGATTACATAATCAGTAATCTTACATTTAAAGAATATAAAAATTTAAGTGGCGGCAATAATACCCTCGTCAATGTAACTTCTGTTGTTAAGAACATAGGAAATGCGGCCGCGATAAATTCTTCAACTACCAAAGCAATTAATCATTACTCCACTCCTGCACTCGCAATTAATCAATCACATAGCTATACGTATGATACTTATCCCTGCAACAAACCATTCAACGTAACTGTAACCGCGGATTTCTACAATACTATCGCGGAATCAAATGAAGGAAACAATATCAAGACAGTTTTTATAGATTGTGTAATCTAATAAGTTTCAAATCAATTTTATAATTTTATCCTATCAATCTCTTTTGCTAATCTAAAATCCTTATTCGTCAATTTATTCTCTTCATGCGTGAATATGGTGAGGGTTACCTTGTTGTATGAGATGAATATGCCGGGGTGATGATTCATTTTTTCTGCGATAACTGCAATTTGATTAACAAACTTCATCGCCTCCTTAAAATCTTTGAATAGGTATCTTTTTGTCAACTTGCCGTCGATGATGTCCCACTTTTTGAGCCCATATACAAATTTTTTTAACGATTGAAATGGTTTGAGCATTTTATTCACTAGAATTTATTTTCTCTCGTTTATCTTTCATTGCTTCTGCATACCATTCTAACTGTTCTATAAATGCTGGAAATTTCTCCACATATTCTTTTTGAGGAGTTATATCGTTACCTTTTTCGTCGAACACTTCCTGGATTTTTCCTATCGGAAATGTTTTGGGGATGCTGGGCATGCCAATCTCTGCCAACATTGCACGTAATTGCATTGCAGCCCTGACTCCTCCAAATATTCCTGCTGAATAACTGACAATGGCGGAGGGCTTGAAATGAAATTCAATGGTAAAATAATCAAGAAGATTTGATAAGGCTGGAGGAATGCTGTGGTTATATTCTCCTGAAACGACAATAACTGCGTCTACTGATTCGAATATGTCGTGCAGCTGTTGGAGATTGTCTGGAGCTTTTCCTTTTTCATATTCTTTATAACGCTTTTGTAATAAGGGAAGATTATATTCCAAGGGGTCAATGAATGTAACCTCGTGACCTCTTTTTTTCAGTTGATTAACGACGAAGTGCGCTGCCTTGATTCCCTGTCTGCCTTCACGCACTGAACCATATATCACTGCGATTTTTAATTTGGTTTTCATTCCCTACATAAGGGAGAGGATTATTTATACATTTGTTTTTCTAGGGATACTTCGCCATAAAAAACCATTCGATAAGGTTTTTCAGAATGCCTGCAACTATCCCTGTCAGCATGAAATCCTTATACAAAATTATCCCGTTATATTTTCCGAGGCTGATGACCATGATTCTTTGCTTTTGCCTATATTCCTGCAACGGCTGATCCTTTTTGAGACCTCTTATATTTTTTATGATTATCTTTGCATGATGCTCTGCATTTTGCGCTAACTTTTCCTCTCTAATAGCTGCAACATCTCCTGCGATGAAAATATTTTCTGATTTCTCTAGCTGTAAAAAGTTATTCGTTTTTATGAACCCTTTTTCGTCTATTGACTGAGAGAAATATTTTTTCATGAATGACGAATTAGGCTTTATGCCGGTGCACATAAGCACTATCTCTGCGTGGATATTTTTTCCCTTGTCAGTTTCTATATGATGATTATTGTAATCAGTAATTTTTTCTCCAAACATTATCTTGACATTTCTGTTTTCTAAAAATTTTTGCGCATATCGGGAAACTTTTTCCGATTGCCTCGACATAATTTTTTTGCCTGCTTCCACTATAGTCATATCTTTATCAGGGAAATGTGTCATTATTTCTGCAGCCAATTCAATTCCGACAACTCCTCCTCCTACAATCACTATTTTTTTTGCTTTTTTTAATTTTTCATGATAATCCCGCAATTTTTTTGCCCTGTTCATGGCGATGACGTTTTCATCTTTGATTATTGTTGTGTATGATGAGCCTGATGCAATAACCAGATAGTCGAAGGCTATTTTTTTATTACCTTTCGTTGTTTTGACTATCACCTCTTTTTGAGTGGCCTGAGTGGTTATTCCTTTAATGATTGTAGTGCGCTTCAGATAATGAGCATGAAGCACCTGAACTTTTTGTATGTGCAAAGGCTCAACGATTGTTCTGAGAATGCCTGGTGTAAACTCGAAATAATCCTTATTGTCAATTAACGTCACATCAAAATCACTTTCCAGACCTTTTGCAATTAATGATCCTGCAAATCCACCGCCGATGATAACGAGTCTTTTCTTGTCCATATACCTATAAAGAAAAATAATTTTTAAATTGTTGTATTTATTCAAATCAGACTTTTTTCTAATTTTCCCAGAACATGCTCAACTATATGGGGCACCCAATCTCCATTGATATCTTCATAACAGGGAAGAAGTTTGACATCTTCGGGGGGAACATATCTTCTTCGAGATGCTTCTTCGGCTGCTGCTCTTGTATCAACGCAGTCTGCTCCCCACAAGTCTCCTCTGAATTCTCTCAATTGAGGCAGGAAATTTGCATTATACATGATCTTATTATATTATTGATTCTTAAATATATTTCTATTTTGCGGGATAAATTGTTAAAAATTCAAAAAAAGAAAATACAGAGATTTTAAAAAAATCTCTGGCCTAAAAAAATTAAAAATAAAAACTAAAATAAAAAAATAAATTTATTTCTTGTCAATTGCCCACTTTCCTGCGCCGTATGCTATCAGCACCAGGAATGCAGCAAAGAATAACAATGCCGGTTCTCCTTTATTTGCAAGCGGATTGAAATTCCATGCGTTTCCATAGACGTGCACTACTAAAAATGCATATGCCATCTCGATTGCAGCGATTGTTGCTGTTGGTTTTACCCATAACCCGATGATTAAGAATGCTCCTCCCACCACTTCAATAAGGGCTGCAAGCGCCATCAAGCTCATGATTTCTGTTGTGCCTGCCCGTAAGCCGGGTATTTTCATAATGCCGTGCAGAAGAAATGTCAGTCCGACTATTACTCGAAACACGACATACATTGTTTCCGCGTTTTTTGGTGATACTTTCATATATACCTCCTTTCATCATTTTAAATTAGTTACTTTTAGTGCGGCCTGTATTTCTTCCGGATCCCATCCCACAATGATTTTCCCGCTGATGTCAAACACCGGAACGCCGTATTGATTTGATTTTTTTATCATCTCTTCCGCTGCTTTTCTATCCTTGGAAACATCAATCTCATTGAAAGAAATGTTGTGCTCTTTGAAAAATGCTTTCGCAACACGACAATACGAACACGTTGGTGTTGTATACATAGTAATCATATCTTCATTAATTTTTTGGGTTATTTAAAGATGTTGCTTTGAGGGTGCGATTAAAAATTGCACTGCGAAAATATTTAAAATGTCTAATCCTATTATGAATTAATGACAAAAGAAGGTCTTATTGAAAGAATTTTTGGTAAGAATGGTTTTCTTTATTTATGGTGTGACAGTATTTTCGTTAGATGGTTCAAAAGCATTAGTACTATCGTACTTTTGATACTTTCAGCGGTAATACTTAATTATGGCCTAAAAAATCACTGGATAGATCAAACATTCGGAATTGAGTTGCTATTTTTCATTGTTGGAGTTTTAATAGGTAAATGAATTGATAATATAATAAAAAAATAAAATGGCGCGAACAGATGCGGGTATATGGACGTTTACAGGAATAATAATTGGCATGATTAGTTCTGCTTTGGTTAATTCTGGAAATCCTTTTTTAACAGTCTTGGGAGCCCTTACTGGAGGAATAATAGGCTATATGCTTGGAAATGCTGTAAGATGACTAAAAATATTATTTTTGATATGATAACGATTACTTTAATCTACTTTTTAGTCCTACTCTCTTTTTTTGTTGTTGCCTTTTTTTTTAAAGAATATTATACTCCTTATGTAGTCATAATCGCCATAGTAGTGAGTATCGGAACGGTCCTATATTTGAAATATAGAAGGTAGAATAGTTAACCAAAATATAGTAGTTAGATAGTTTTATAAAAAAC
>JBDKJQ010000079.1:0-14888 GCA_039796495.1 archaeon
GTGAAAGGAGGAAACAATGGCAACACTTACCATCACGCTTGCAGTCTTGTCGATTATCATCGGAATCTTGATCCTTATCTGGCCACGATTCCTGAATTATTTCGTTGCGTTATGGCTTATCATAACAGGCGTTCTTGACTTGCTGGGCGGGCTTGATGTCGTTACGATAGGTTGACTAACCTGTTTTCGTATACTTAAATCCTAATTTTTTTATTATTTCAGTATTTTTATTTCGTTCTTCTGCATTTCCGCAGCCTTTCCAGTCAAGAAAGATTTCTTTTACCTGCTCGGCTGTTTTTTCTTCGGCTTCGTGAAGTATTTTTTCGGTGAGAGGAAGAGTATAGGAGGGGATGATGTGCGAAATTGCATAATTACTTTTCAATTGGATCTGTGTAAAATTTGGCGCATAATGCGGTCCACCGATGGCAATTGTTGGAATCCATGACGGGTCTGATTGAAAATGCTCTAAGGACAGAATGGTTTTTGCCAGAACAAGGCCTGCACGCTCATCACTCCAGTCTTTTTCAGTACTTCCCAATTCAACAAACAGACATGGCACATCAGTTGACGGACCGTGATGTGTCGCTTCCATTGTCAATGCATATTTTTTTGTGACTATTGCATCTTTTTTCATCTCTTTGTCCAATTGCTGAAATAGATATTTGAATACACATGCTGAGGACAAACACACTTTCCCTTCTTTTCCTCCGTATGATGCGGAACGCCAGTTACCGGGTGCATGAATCGATAATGACGGTAGTCCTTTCTCTGATTTGTGTTTTGAAGCGAAAATAAGAAAATCACTGTTTCTTAACTGTGGAAAATCTTTCTTGAAAATATCAGCGGTGATTGTTTCCTTTTTTAGTTCGATGATCGGAATCTGCGGAGAAAACGCAAGCTGTTGAAACTGTTTGACTATAGTTTTACCGGCCTCGTCCAGAACGGAATAAATAACGGCGAATCTCATGCATGTTTGAATGTAGGAATATTTTTAAAGATATTCTCTCTTTGAATGAATAATGGCATATATTGTTAGAGAGGGTATGAACCAGTCTGAGTTATTCTCCCGTATATATGATCTTACAGCGGGATTTGCTCCGCAGGGAGGAGTGATTGCTATTGTAGCTAACGATATACTTCTCTCTGTTCCAAAAAAAAATGATACTTTAATAATCTCCCAAACAGGCGAAAACCGGTATACTATCACAGTTCCCCGGCCAGAGTTACTTAGCGATGCAACAAATTTAAGAAAAGCTTACGAACAAAATCAAAAGGGACTGGAAGTTTGTGTTACAAAGGACTATGTAAAATAGTTATCTTTTTATTTCCTTTCCTTTCATAATTAACGTCGACGGTTTTCCATCTAGCATTCCTGCATCGATGATTATGTCGACTTTATTCTTTATTTCATTAGATAAATCGGAGAGGGATATGAGCGGTTTTTCTCCGGCTTTATTGACGGAAGTCGTCACGAACGGAACGCCTGCTTTCTGAATTTTTTTTGTAAATGGATGATTTGGTATCCTAATGCCGATGCTGTCGCTTTCAGATATCCATTGCAAAAAAGAATGATTTTTCTTTTTCAGAATGAGTGTGTAGGGACCAGGAAGATATTTTTTTACATCGACATCAACAATAAAATTTTTTTTAATCCAGGCAAAGGAAGGGGTAATGATTGAGAGAGGTTTTTTCTTATCACGATTTTTTATTTTTTTTATTTTTTTTACTGCTGCCTCATCCAAGGCGTTGCACCCTAATCCATAAATAGTGTCGGTTGGATAGATAAAAATCTTTCCCTGAAGAATTTCTCGTGTCAAAATTTCATAGGTAATATCTGAATATATCATACGTATCGTCATAAAAACAAGAACATTTAAATAGTTTATTTCTTTTTTCATTTATCTTTAAAGAGGTTGAAAGGAGGGAATATGATGAAGAAAAAAGGCCAGGCGGCAATGGAATTTCTTATGACGTATGGATGGGCTATTCTTGCTGCAGTTATTGCTATTGGTGTTCTTGCGTATTTTGGAGTTTTCACTCCAGGAAAATATACATCAGGAAATGCACTAGTAACTGCGCCGTTCTATGTGAATGCATGGAATGCAAAAACAGGCGGAGTTACATTAGAACTGCAGAATAACGGTGGAGAAACCTATGAAATCCAGAGTGTTGACGTTGCAAATTGCGGAACTGACTCGACGAAAGTCAATGTGACTGCAAGTTCGAAAACAACAAAAACCATTGCGTGTACTTTAGTGGCGGGAGACAGCTTTAAGGGAGATATAACCATCAATTATAGAAAATCCGGAAGCACCGTTGATTTAACATCAACAGGAACAATCGCTGAGAAAGTTACCGCGTAAATTTTTTTATTTTTAATTATCTTTTAATGTCCCAATAAAAGGGTTGGTACTTAATTGAATGCCTTTTGCTATAGTAAATGGATAAATTTCCTTGGAGTGCTTGCTCCCACGCATTTTTATTACTTCTAAAAATCTGTTTCGTTGCTTCTTATCTCGTAAGAAATATAAAAAGATTATACAGTCTGACTCAAATTCCAATACTTGTGTGTCAACATCAGAACGCAACGGGTCTCCTTCGTAAATTAAGAATGTAGTGCAGTTCCATTTCTTCAGCATGCTAAAGAGAGACAGCACTGCCTCTCTCTTTTCAATTTCTTTGTCAAAGAGAATGATGAAGGAGGTTATGCTGTCCATGACGAGGCGAGTGATATTTTTCTTAATGATGATATTTTCGATAATTCCCCCTCCTTCTTCAAGCATTGTTTTTACTTTTTTTGGATCATACTGGACAAAGAAAAATTTTCCTTTTTTCTCTAGTGCTTCCAGATTCCATCCAAGTTTTTGCATGTTCTCATAAAAATTCTCCTTTTTTTCTTCAAATGTAAGATATAAACAGGATTCGTCTTTCAACAAACCCTCGATCAAAAACTGAACTCCTAAAATGGTCTTGCCGGAGCCGGTGTCCCCTACAATAAGATTTGAAGAGTTTTTTTCAAACCCTCCATCAGTAATTTTATCCAGAAACTTGATACCGGTGGTAACTTTTCTCTTGTTATTTTTTTTAGATACTCCCTGAGACTTCTTTTTTTCTGCACTCATAACGCTTTAACGAATAGTTTCTTTAAAAATTTTTAGGTGTTCAAAATAGGCTTCCGACGAAATTTCCGACAACCAGTTTTACCAAAAAAAATACTCCTACACTGACGACAATCAGTATAGGAAGAAAGGTCAGCCCTTGTTTTTCTTCGCCTTTACTGACTAATCCCAGGATCAATGATGCTAAAATGTCTATTGTTATAATAAAGATAATTGAAAAATAAAAAATGAATGTCGTGGAGACATTGATTTTTGATAAATTGAATGGGAGATTGACATTTGCCTGTGGGATATCGGGAAGTGATGAGAATATCTCGGTTAGAATGCCGACGAGAATATTAGAAAGAGAAAATAATGCCGGCGCAAAAATGGAGATAGCCAGAAAAATAAATATGACATACATCAGTACATTTGAGGCAGCTTTTTTTTCCAAAATTGCCCTGTCTCTAATGCCGCGCGCGGTTTCATCCAGGAGCGCGGCGAGATCGCCCCCTGATCTGATTCCTGAATTAATCAAAAGAGCAATCTTATTAATCTTTGCAGAGTTTATGCGGCGAGCCATGTCAAGCAGTGCCCGCTCCATACTTTTTCCCAGGGTGATATCTTTTCCTGTTTTGAGAATTTCCTCATCAAGCGGACTAAATTCTGGGCGCGAGCTGAACAAGATTGCCCGGTCAATTGTCATACCTGCACGAAGATTGCTTGACATCAGTTGCAAAAAATCAGGAAAGACTTCTTCAATTCTTTTGATGCGTGCAGTTACCGCAAAATAAACTCGAATATTGATCAATATTTTATATACAATAAATGCGACGACTAGTCCGATTCCTGCAGTAAGCACAGATCTATAAAACATAAAAAGAGCAAGTGCTATAACAACAGAGATAACCCCTCCTGTAACATTTTTTTTTATAGACTGTGGATTCATAGTAAGCTTGGCCTGCGTGATTTAATTAAGCCAAGAAACATAATTTGAATAATAACATCAAAGAAAAAAAGGCCTATAAATAAACCCATTGCAATCTCTGATGACATATTGACCATTGAGGATATAATCGTAAGAAATGTTATGGAAAGTGATGGAATGATAACGGCAATAAGCATGTAAAAAACAACTAAGGGGTTTAGTCGGTTGGAATAATTTTGAATTTGTATTAGTTGTTCTTCGTTGAGTGTTTTTACACTGTCTCTAATGATAATACTCATGTCGCTTCCCGACCGCATTCCATTGCTTATCTGCCATAATACTCTCCTGAAGAAAATCGAGGGATTTCTCTTTCCTAATTCATCAAGAACCGCTGCTTCAGATTCACCGGCATTAATCCGTTTCACTGCTTTTTTGAATTCCATGCTTAAAACACCATAGTCCGCATCGGAAATATTCACTAAAATGTTATATAAAGGAATGCCGGAATTAAGCTGTATCAAAATATCTTCCAATGCTAAATAAAGATTTCTTTCAATATCCTGCTGCTTTCGTGCAACATACAGTTGCGGATATATTCGCTGATTGAAAAAAATGAGTAAGGAACATGAAAGAGTGAACAGGGAGGCATATATATAATAATAGCGTATATGGAAAAAAAAGAGCAGACTTACTGAAACTACGAACAAAAAAGAAAAACTGATGATAAATGTTCTCAGACAAATGCCAAGATATTCTTCCCGCGTCATATTGAGTGGGACGTTTTTTAGGTGTTCTCCCAGTGAAGATTCTTTTTTGTAACTGAAGTGGGAGGAGAAATTTTTTGATCTTCTTTTTAACGTTTCAGGGTCTGCGATAGTAAACGGTATTTTAAATTTCATCATTTTTTCAAATTATAAGGAAGACGCAGGTTCATGCTTGGTTTCTGTGATGCGTGAGAAAGTATTTGCTGCAATGATCTTTGATAATTCTGCGCGATTGTTGTAATAAAGATTCATGGCTGTCCCGATTTCTGACAATTTTCTTATATCATTTTTTATGAGCCAGGATAAGATCGCTTTTTTATCTGCAAGTGCTTTGTTTATTTCTGGATGTGACATGCCGGTGATACGTGAAATGTCCTCGAAAAATCGAGAACTTTCGTTGTGCTTTACCAGCGCGTCTTCTTCAGCGGACCAGCGATAGAGAATTGTTGCGTTTGCAGTATTTTCCTCGACGTCAAATTCCGCGATCTGGAAAATTCTTCGTACTCCTTTTCTTCTGTTTCTGAAAAGGACAATATTAAGATTCACTGCTTTCAGTAAATTTGGTGGCACACTGATAGGAGGATTGGTTAAACGCGCAATGGTCTCTGCAGCAGAATCTGCGTGCAATGTTGCATACACGCTGTGTCCAGTGTGCATTGCCTCAAACAAAACCATTGCCTCTTCCTTTCGTCGCATTTCTCCCAACACAATCCTATCAGGACGCATACGCAGACTGTTTACTAAAAGATCAAGCATGGAAACTTCTCCCTTTCCCTCAGGGTTTGCTGTTCTTGTCACCAGCGGACACCAGTATAAAAATTCAGGCAGCATTAATTCCCGCGTGTCCTCAACACTGATAATACGATGATTGGGGGGAATAAAAGGCATACACGCATTCAAAAAAGAAGTTTTTCCTGATGCAGTACCCCCTGAAATAAGAATGTTCATCTCATATTCAATCGCAAGCCATATAAGACATGCAGCATCCAGAGTGCATGTATTGTTTTTTATGAGATCAACTATCGTATAAGGATCGCGTGCAAATTTTCTGATGGTTATTGTGTTTCCTTTGGTACTAATCGGGTATAAAATAGAGTTGACTCGGTCTCCTGAAACCAAATGCGCGTCAAGCAATGGTGTGAGCACTGTTATCTGTCTTCCAACACGTCGTGCAATAATCCCCGAATAATTGATAATCTCATCTTCTCTTTTCACCAGAATGTTTGTTTGTATCCATCCATATTTTTTATGATAAACACGAATCGGTTCTTTAGAAGAAGTAATAACAATTTCCTCAAGCATGCTGTCATGAATTAGAAACTCTAACTCACCCAGGCCCAACATGTCCTGCATGAGTTTCCCAATTAACTGTTCTTTTGCAGCAGGCTGCAGCGTCGGTAATTTTTTTGTCAATAATTGTTCTGCTTCTTTCATAAATCGTGTTTTTATTTCAGTAAATGCGCTCGGATTTGTTATCTCACTCATACCCACAGTGGTAACCGTGATAAGTTCATTTCGTATAGCGTCCAATAAAGCAGCTGTTGCGGGCGAGATTTCAGAAGTGTGTAATGTATATACCATTCCTCTTTCATCATTCTGTATCTCAACTCTTATTTTTACTTTGTCAATTTCAATTTCATACTTTTCCAAAATACCTTGGTGAGATATCACTGAGGTTTTTTTAGGGGAATGGGTAAGGTGCTTTGCTTTTTTATGTTTCTTTTTTTTCATATTAGATTCATCTTCTGCGCTGTTTCTTTATTTTCTTTTTTCTCGCGAACATCTTCCGGATAGATAAAGGAAGTGGAGAATTATTTTTCGTTTTCTTTTGTATTGGTTGCTTTTCAGGTTTTGCCTGCAGTTGTTTCTCTTCTTTTTCTTTTTCAGAATTTTCCGGCGCACCTTCTTTTATTTTTATCAATGGCTCCCCAAATCCAGGATATACAATTTCCGCCAAATCCCCTGATTCAAGAATTTTGCACCATTCAAAGGCAATATCATTGGCAATCTTGAACGTTTTTGCGATTTTTGAAACAGATATCTTTTTCTCCTTTTTGAGTGTTTCATATAACACATCAAGATCGGTCGTATTATAGGAAGGATTATAGAATGCATATGAATCCTTTTTTTTTGCCCCCATAAGGTCATGTGCTGCACTCATCAAGAGCAATAATAAAAGAGCGGCTCCTTCAATAATTAAAAAATATATCCGTGGTTTTTCTAAAGAATGAAGGTATGAAACACTTTCTTCTTTGAATGATGAGACGGAAAAGCCAGTAAGACTGATTGTATGTACAAACATGAATATATGTATTCCCAGAAGGACAATGACAATCCCCAGTACTCTCATAAATAGAAAATGCACACTCTTTTTCATGATATTACAGAGACTTCTTTCTTTTAAATATTTGCCCTCAATGCTCTATCAACGTAGCGTAAAACAACAAATTTATTAATAAAACTATTCTCAGATGAAAGAGGTGATATGGAAAAAAAATCCCAAATAAGCATTGAATACCTTGTGCTGTTTGCTTTCTTGAGTTTTGTATTGATAAGTATTTTGTCAGTTGCTTTTTTTTACAGCGCAGCTATTAAAGACCGGCTCAAGATGACACAAGTAAATAATTTTGCAAATAAAATTATTTCCACTGCTGAAACAGTTTTTTATTACGGCTCACCATCGCAGGCGACGATTCGCGTCTATGTTCCTGACGGAGTCAATGATATCTTATTATCTTCTGAAGGCATGATAATCACGACGCAACTCAATTCAGGAGTTTCTAAAATGCTATTTTCAAGTGATACTGTGCTGGAAGGAAATATGAGCGCAACTGCCGGTGTACATTATGTGGTTATTGCGGCACGTGAAGATCGAGTGGTTATTACATCTTAAATATCATGGAAAAAAAATCTCAAAGCGCTATGGAATTTCTTGTGTTCTCAGGGGTCATCATTTTTTTTCTGACTGTTTTTTTTGTAGCAATACAGCAGAGCAATTCTCGTGCATTGCAGGATGAAAAGCGGATGCAGGTTGAACATGTTGCATTCATTGTTCAGGATGAAATAAATCTTGCATCAGAATCAACAAATGGATATCAGAGAACGTTTCAGATTCCTGCAACAATTATTGGATTAGAATATCAAGCTACCATTGTTGAAAACAGCATTTTTATCAAAACTACCGACGGGAAATATGCAATCGCATTGCCTTTATTAAACGTAAGCGGGCAGATAATGAAAGGAAATAACACTATTAAGAAAATAAATAATTCAGTTTTTTTGAATTAACATGCATGCCTCTCTGACTGGAAAAAAAGCACAGATATGGGGACTTGATCTGATTATCGCTGTATTTATTTTTTCAATAGGCATTGTTGTATTCTTAGTATATTCTATCAATTATTCTGGCGAGGCTGCAGATACGTTTGAAAAAATACGGTACGATGGCGAGATAATCATGGATACACTTCTTTCTGATGGATCGCCACAAGACTGGAACAGCACAAATGTTGTTAAAATAGGATTGCTGTCTGAGCATACAATCAATGAAACAAAACTGCAGTATTTTTACGCGCTCTCTCAAACACAATATGTTTTTACGCAATCGTTGTTCAATACACGATACCAATATTATTTTTTTCTTAGTGAGCCGATGGAAATAAGTGGTGTACCTGTTGTGGGTATTGGAAATGCTACAATCGACAATTCGAATAATTTAATAAGGATAACACGGTTTGCTATATATAGGGACAAACCGGTGACGGTATATCTCTACCTAGGGGAATAGCGATGAAAAAAGAAGATAAGAGAGGAGTTTTTTTTAGTACTGACGCGCTTATTGCAGTGATTATCATCTTGCTTTCACTAATTGTTGTCTTTCCCTTGATACAATATTCTTCCTATGAGACAAGAATACCCAGTAATGTGCTTAATGTTCTCTCAACACTTACCATAGGCTCAGTCAATAATTCTTATGCAAAGGATTTAATTGCCCAGGGAAAAATAAAGGACCTAAATAAATCAGTGTTGGAGCAGATTGGAGAATTTTATATCACTAACATCACCATTGCACGAACGCTCGGAGATTCACTCTTAGCAAATTTAAATACCACGGACAACATAGGCATATGGTACGAGAACACTCTGATAGCTTCTAAAAATAAAACGAGCGTAGAACAGGCAAAGAATATAGAATTGGATCGCCAGACTATCACGGGCATTCAGGAAGGAGGAAGCGTCACCGGGTTTTCTGCCCGGGCTTTTTTTTCAAGTGCATTTCAAAAAAAATATTTTTATTTTGGAGGGTATGTTGGGGATGGAAACATCAGTTCGCAGATAATCTATGATGGCCAACTTCAATCTGCTGAAATGGAATTAGTGGCAAGCAAAAATTTTGATCTGTATATCAATGATGTCTATTCGGGAAGCTATCAAAACTCTTCTTCGGAATTTACGCCGGTTTCATATGATATCAGCGCTTACAAAAACAATTTCCACGCCGGAGAGAATACGGTTGTTTTCGTAGGCAATAATCTTCATATCGCAGGAGGGTTTATAAAAATCGGCGTTCAAAATGTAACCACAACAAATCCAACACGCTATTATTTTCCCGGTATCCAAGGACTTATCAACGTGTATGATGGATTTTCTATTCCAGGAAATATAAGCTCCCTCAAAATTTCATTGCATCTTAATACGCCGCATAAAGCATTTCTTACGATAGGAAATAAAACGGTCTTCAGCAACATAACAAACGGAGAAGAAATAAAAATCATCGACAACGATGAACTTGATGCCTTGCTTGATTATCAATCAATCTCCGGTAAGACAGTGCCGATTCGCTTTGGACTTGAAAATTTGAGCTACGGAAATTTTTCTGGTAATGCAGACGTTGTTCTTATAACTGATACGTCGGGAAGCATGGATTGGCGATTAGACAGTGATGTCTCAGGAACTGCCCGAAACTGTAATGATTCTCTTTTGTATAATCCATCCACAAAAAGAATCAGTCTTGCAAAATGCCTGGACAATGATTTTGTATCAACGATTGTTAATAATACCAATGGCAACCGAGTTTCTCTTGTATCATTTTCAAGCAGTGCAACAAATTATATTAACCTTACAGGAAACTTAACGTTATTAAAAAATACGATAAATGAATATACTGCAAGTGGAGGCACGTGTGTTTCCTGTGCGATTAATCGTGCATATACCATTTTAGAATCACAAAGTTCGCCAAACAGACAAAAGTTTATCATCATGATGACTGATGGTGTTACCAATTATCGAAGCACAAATGCATGTTATAATATGAATGGGATAAGTTATAATAACACATTGGCTGCCTTAGTCGGTATAAATGGCGCAATTGTTCATTATAATAATACTTGGAGCAATGTTTCTTCTCCAACAACAAATACTTTGCACGATGTTGATTTTGCAAGTGATACTTTGGGATTTGCCGTCAGCTCATCATATCAGATTTTCAGATGGAATGGGTTGTCGTGGAATTTAGAACAAGATTTAGGTTCTCAAACGCTGTACGGCGTTGATCTGTTCAACAGCACATTAGGTTTTGCCGTCGGAGATTCTGGAAAAATAGCAGTGTGGAATGGCGTTTCATGGAGTGAACAGACGGATATTGGTAATCTTGACTTATATGATATTAAAATTTTTAATCGTACACTTGCATTTGCAGTTGGCAGTTCCGGAGTTATCTACCGCTGGAATGGAAATTCCTGGACACTTCATCAGGATCTTGGCTCTCAAAATCTGTATGGTGTTGATATTCTCAATGGCACCTACGCATTTGCCGTCGGAAATTCAGGAAAAATATATCGCTGGCTTGGAAACACATGGTCAGAACAGCAAGATCTTGGATCTATGAGTATCACTGATGTTTCTTTCTTTAACCATACACTTGCATTTGCGCCAACTAACAACAACCGTATCTATAGTTGGACTGGAGGATCCTGGTCAAGTGTGTATACCGGTTCTTATGGATTAGAATCAATTAAAATTATTAACAGAACGTTGGGATTTGCTGTTGGAGATTCAAAAGAAGGAGTCGTTAGCTGGGATGGAAATTCCTGGACACATAGTCTTCCTCCCTATTTGTATGAAGGAATAGCAACAAATGGTATTTCATGTTCCGATGATGATTCTTGTTCTCTTGTCACGAGTATTCCGATGCTTAACGCAAATTATAGCGCGTGCAGAGCGCATAAAGATACAAATGCCACTATACACTCTATCGGGTTCGGGCCTGTTGCAACCTGTAATTTTGCCGCGATAACATTACAATCAATTGCACAATGCGGAAACGGTTCTTATTACGCAAGCAGCAACGCAACACAACTTCAACAGTTTTATGCTTCTATTGCGCAAAATATTATTAACCTTTCCTATGCTGGACAAATTTCTTTTGCTGTCGGAAATATTTCCACTCGCCTTTACGCGGATTCTTTTATCGAGTTTAATTACACACAGCCCAATGAAGGATACGGACTGGTAATAACAACTGAAAAAAAATTTAGTGATGCCTATAGCGGAAGTTTTGAAATCCCGAGTAAATCAATTCCAATTGAAGTTCATGCCGTTTCCTATTCAGGCCCGCGCTGGACTGACCGCGTTGAGACAAACAATAATACTATTTATAGATTAAGCGATTATGGAAACGATTATATAAAACTTGGAGATCCTTATCATATACAAATTCCCCTCTCGACAATTGTGGCGAATAATACGATACTAATAACAACGGCAATTTCCCCGGCAAATGCAACTGAAGGGTCATCATCTAATAAGATTATATATTCCCTATTAAAAAATTTCACTTCTTATTCATCAATATCTGCATTTGCTGAAGGATGTGTGTGGACGGTTGATTTTGAGGATTCTAATTTGAGTTTCAATATTCCTTCATCCTATACTGGAGATGCACACTGTTATTATCAGCAGGGAAAAGGGGAATATGATTCCAATGATGCGTTACAAGGAGCAGTGTACCGTTTGCTGCAGTCGCTTGATTTTGACCTCAATGGTAAAGTCGATGTGAAATTTATTGAACAAGATTTTCAGATAGGCTCCTCAGAAGTTATCGGCATTCCTTTCAGCTGGTCAACAGAAGTTCAGGTGAGGAGGTGGACATGAAACGAATGAATAAGAAGGCAATGGTATTCACTCTTTTGGTTATTGCACTCTTATCGCTTTTTCTTGTCAGTTATCTGGTTTATTCAGCACATCAGGAACAAAGAACAATACATCAGCGGGTAAAAACGCTCAACAATTTTGTTTTTTCCATCGAACAAGATCTCTCACGGCAAGTTTACATCGCAGGGTTTAGAGTCATCCTTATATTTGAGAAGAGAATTGCCGAAACAGGAACATACATTTCCACTATAAATGAAACGGTTGCAGAAGTTTTTTACAATGGAACATTATACGGAGAACAGCAAGAACTGATGCAAGGAATTATTTTTTCTGACATTATCAATTTGCTCGATGATAAAGGAAGGGATATTAATGCGCACGTGCAAATTCTGCATCCAACAATAATCATCAGGCAAGAAGATCCGTGGCACGTTACCTTTGTTCTGGATGGTGAACTTGTTGTACAAGACTTGAACGGTCTTGTCTCATGGAATAAAAGTTTTTCAATGCCGGCGTATGTTTCTGTGGAAAACTTTGAGGATCCACTATATACTATTAACACCAATAGTAAGGTTATCCATACTATAAATAGAACTGCATTTATTCCTTTTGTACAAGGAAGTGATGTGAGTAATTTGAATAGTCATGTTGCAGGGGTTTACTATATTAACTCTTCATTGGCTCCGAGTTTCTTAGATCGCCTGCAGGGAAAATCAAATGCAAACAGCCAAGGAATAGAATCATTAGTGAACGTGCAGGAACTAGCTAATCAAGGAATTGCGGTTAAAACAAAATCAGTTGTCGATTATATTTATTTTTCAGAATCGAATCCTAGCTCACATACCGTGCAGGGCATGCCAAGTTGGTTCAGAATTGATGATGCACATCTAGACATATACGGAGTAAGCGGGCTTGCAAACTAATTTCTAACAACATTTAAAAATAACTCCTCCTTAAAAAGTTATGATAAAGGAGTTGTTGTACGTATTTTTGTTATTGATGGGCTTTGGAAATGGATTGTTATTGGCACATCTCTGCAAAGAAGAAGTGAGAAAATGGAACGTGCGATTTTTTATTATTGCCCTTGTTACGGCTTTACTCTCTATCGGGATTTATTTTACTAAACTGCCTTATAAACTACCGATAACCATGGCGTTATTATTCATGTGTATTACGTCGCTGACAATTGTTTTTAAGGGAAAACTGATGCATCGATACGATTAAATTTTACTTACTTTTGTCTGTTGTCCGCTATCATCAATCTTGAACCCTTTTTCAGATATCTTCTGGCGCAGCTCGTCTGCTTTTTTCCAATCTTTTTTCTCGCGAGCTTTTTCACGCTCTTTTACTAATTGCAAGACATCTTCAGGAATCTTTATGACTTCTTTTTCCAGAATATTCAATCCGAAAACCTCATCCATTTTTTTTATTGTTTCTTTTTTTCCTGCAGCATTTTTATCTCTCACCATCTCCCATAACACTTCCAAGGCGTGCGGCATGTTCAAATCGTCGTTAATTGCCTGCTCAAATTTTTTCAGATATTTTTGATTTATTTTTCCCTCATCTTTTAATTCTGCAATAATGTTTTTTAGTCTTTGCAGTGAATTTTTTGCGCTGGTAAGATTTTCTAAGGAAAATTCCAATTGCGAACGATAGTGACCGGTGAGGCAGAAATAGCGATAATCTGCAGCAGAAAATCCCTTTTCCTCAAGCTCAGAGAGCGTAAATAAACCTCCCTTACTCTTTGAAACTTTTTCTCCTTTGAACGTAAGGAACGAACCATGTAGCCAGAATTTCACCCAGGGTTTTTTTCCGAATGCTGCTTCACTCTGCGCAATTTCGTTGGTGTGATGCACGGGAATATGATCCTCGCCGCCCGTGTGAATGTCGAATTGTTTTCCTAAATATTTTACCGCCATTGCTGAGCACTCAATATGCCAGCCGGGAAAACCAACGCCCCAAGGACTACCCCATTCCTGCTGCCTTTTTTCCCCTCCAGAAAATTTCCACAATGCAAAATCAGTTGAATTTTTTTTATCACCGACGGCAATTCGTTTGCCTGCCTGCAATCCTTCTTTTTTGAGAAGTGCAAGCTTGCCATAATCCTTAAACTGGGAAGTATCAAAATAGATGCCGTCATTTGTTTTGTAAGTGAATCCTTTTTTTTCAAGGATGAGAATAAGATCAATTTGCTCCTGAATATGCTCTGTTGCTTTTGTCCATTTCCATGGTTCAATAATATTTAATTTTTCCAGGTCATCCTTAAAAATCTTGAAATAATAATCGGCAATGTCCTGCGCTTTTTTTCCTTCCCGTGCTGCGGCTTTCTCCATCTTGTCTTCACCCTCATCAGCGTCAGAAGTTAAATGTCCGACATCAGTAACATTAATGACTTGTTTCACTTTGAAATTATTGTAGAGCAGAACTCTCTTCAGAACATCGGCAAAAATATAACTACGTAGATTTCCGATGTGCTGATACCAATAGACTGTTGGTCCGCAGATGTACATCTTCACTTCTTTTTTATCGAGTGGTTTGAACAATTGCTTTTTTCTTCCTAATGTATTGAAAAGCTTTAATGACATGATTACTCAAGAAAAAAGTAATTAATAAATGTTTCAGCAGACCAATGCGCCAAGGCCTTTTTGTTCGAGAATGCTCTCGTAGAGTACGACTTTGTCTTCAGCAAATTTTTTCATAGAACTGCTTTCCGCGTTCTGTATAATATCCTTGTATCTTTCCAATTCTGCAATCATCACATCTTCGCTCATATATAAAATAAAAGGTTGGACGTACGTTAATGAAATTTCTCGTGTTCCCATACTCCTTGCAGATATAAAAGCTACTTAAAAGTATTATTTAAAATTTTTGTATTTTTATTTTGCAGAATTATGAGATGTCAACATCAAACGGCTCAGTTGTGTAAGGAGTGCCGTCTTCCTGCTT
>JBDKJQ010000080.1:0-6918 GCA_039796495.1 archaeon
TAAAGGTACTGTATCATATTTACGAAACTGGAAATTATCTCGGTCTTAACAATCGTGTATTTGAAGAAGTTGATGAGAGGTTTAATGCATTGATGATAAAGAAGGAAAATTCTCCTAAGAACAAAAAAAATTCAAGGTTCAGAAAAAGGTTTAAAAAATTAAAAAGAATATATAATAAACTTATTAGAAAAATTGAGGTGTTTAATCATAACCGAATTTATACTAGGAAATCTGATGAATCGGAAGAATCTTATGAATTGGATGAAGGTCCGACTGATGAAGATTTGGAGAATGAGGAAGGACGTTATTGATTTTTGCATTTATCAACACATTTATAAACAATTTTTTCTTATATCTCTTATGCCTGAAACAAAAATAAAAGAGACAAAAGAAAAAGAGTCTCTTATCATGGGACTTACTGCGACGCGCATCAAGGCCATTATCATGAGCGTGATTATTGCGATTGTTTTATCTGCGTTTGTTATTTATCTTACTGAATCAATTTATCCCGGACCGAAATGGGATGATTATTGCGGGAATGTTCATGGTGCACTCAAGCCTGAATACAACGATAAGGGAGTTTATCAGATCAATGAGACTGAATGCGTGGCAAATGGGGGAAGCTGGAGAAATAATTATTGCGATTACTATTATGAGTGTCAACAGGCCTTCAACAAAGTTGATGAGAAACATAAATTGGTTGTGTTTGTGGTGTCTGCCATTGCAGGCATTGTTGCGATTGCACTGGGCATTATTCTGGCACTCCCGAGTGTTTCATCCGGTCTTATGATTGGCGGCGGATTTTTAATGATCTATGGAACGAGTCAGTATTGGTATAATCTTACCAATTGGTTACGTGCGATTTTATTAGGTGTTGTGCTTGTAATTCTGATTTGGCTTGCGTATAAGAAATTGAAGATATAATTCTCCTGAGCAAAAATACCTAGTTTATCACAACAAAAACTTTGAAGTTTTTGGGGTTCTAAAAAACAGTGTTTTTTAGCACAACAACATTTAAAAATTGGATCTTCTTCTGTTTGTCATGCAGATGATGGAAACAAAAGAGGAGATAGTTGCGAAAGCAAATTCTATGTCGGATTTTCTCAAAATGGAATATCTTGAGAAATGCGCGATGCGGGTGAAAGATACCGATGTATTGCGTTATTGTTATGGAGAACTGATGAAACTGTATGAGGGAAGAATCATGTATTCTGATGCGCTGAAATATCTTGCAAAATTACAAAGCCTTGCTACTTTTTCCCGCGATAAATTCCAGCTGTATGAAAAAGAAATTGATATCTGCATCAAGGCAGGAAATTATGAACGCGTTGCTGATGCTTTTAAGAGTGCGACAAAATTAGTCGGGGAAATTGATGCTATTAACTTACGACGGAAAATAATCAAGTGGTATCAGCTTGAGGCGCAGAAGTTTGAGCAGACGAACAAGCAGGTGTCTGCATTGCGCGTGTATGAACGATTAATCCCTTTGTTGACGGACACTGAAAGAAATGAGACTAAGAAAAAGTTGCTTGTTATCTACAAAAAATTGGGCAAAGTCAAGGAATCAATTGAACTGGAAAAGGGAATGTATCGATAGCCCTTTTTTATTACCAATATTTTTAAACTTGTTTTGAGTATTTATGAAAAGAGGCTTATGAAATCATTCGAATTTTATGAAAAAAGGAATAAAAACATATATTGGCTCGATTGTATTGGGTTTGAATGATGCGCTTGTTGAATTGACCGGTGCGCTTGCAGGATTAACACTCGCGTTGCAAAACCCCCAATTGATTGCCGTTGTAGGATTAATTTCAGGTATTGCGGCATCGCTGTCTATGGCTGCGTCAGAATATCTTTCTATCAAAGCAGAGCATAATCGTCGAAATCCTTTTGCGTCTGCATTTTATACCGGCATAGCGTATATCTTCACGGTTTTATTTTTAATTTTTCCGTATCTATTCGTTCGCAATGTCTATTATGCACTTACCTGGACATTATTTAACGCAGTTATCGTGATTGTCATTTTCAGTTATGTTTCCCTTCGAAAAGAAGAGTCGTTTTACCGAAAATTTTCTGAAATGCTTATTATCAGTATGAGTGTTGCGCTTATCTCATTTGGGATTGGTTATATGGTGAGAATCTTCTTTGGTGTGGAAGTGTAGAGAAAATAGATAGTGACGTAATATTTATATAGCGATGGTTTTTCTAGAAAATATGAATAATCTTACAAAGAAACTTGGATTGCTCGCATCTGCATTGCTTGCAGCAGGGATGAGCCCGACGTATTCGTCACTGGAGGAACGGCTTGCGGCGCAAGAAAAAACGGTTCAGGCTGAAAAAGAACCAAAAATAGTGTATGCTCAAAATTTCAAAGAGAATCCAAATTGGGATACAAACAGTCCACAACATTTCTATTGGGTTCCGCAAGAGAATGCGTATTTTATGCATCTTACACGGACGCCTGCAGGAGAGTATGAGCGCGCATCATTTCAGTTTCCAAATCCGGTGAAAGGATCTTTTACCTTGTCGTGGGAAGTGAAGCCGACGACGTTTGAATGGGCAGGAGATTTTCATTTAGGATTATTCAAAGACTCAAGCATGAAATTAGGGTATCATCTTCGCGGAGGACTATCAAATCCCGATACTGGTGCAGGAATCAATGTTGATGGGAATACCAACACGAAAGAAGAAAATGTCGCTGATTACAATCCCGACATGTGGAAACTGAATGAATGGCATCGTGCAGTTCTTAGCTATGATCACGAAAAAGGTATTGCTCGCTATGAATTATCACGATTGGATGAGCCGGGCAAAAAATTTTCTGTCGAATTTAAAAACAAATTATTCTTTGATGAAGGGTTTGTTCGAATTGGTGCGACAACCTTTGGACTTACGCCTTACAAAGGATCTTTTGCAGAAGGATATATAAGAAATATTGAATTGAAGCAGTGATTTTTTATACTAGGTTTTTTAATCCATCATCTTTTTTTCGTGGAATGACATGTACGTGCGCGTGATGGACAACTTGTCCTGCAGGCTCTCCAATATTTGAGCAGACATTTACTCCTTCACCTTGTTTTTTGTCAATGATATCAAACGAGACTTTCTTTATTGCATCCATTAATTCTCCACCCAGGCTTGATGGCATGTCCAGCATTGTTTTGTAATGTTTTTTCGGAATGATTAATGTATGCCCTTCAGCTTTCGGATGAATGTCAAGAATTGCGAAGAAATTTTCATCATCGTATACTTTTTTTGAGGGAATCTTTCCATGAGCAATCTGGCAGAAGATGCAGTCTGATTCGTGAGTCATAGGGAGCATACAAAAGATTATATATAAAGATTTTTATGATGGTAGTAATGGTAAAAGTGAGCAGAACGCTACGAGAGATATTGGGAGAGTTCAAATTTGTAGCGTTGGATACTTCAGTGTTAGGCATATCAAACAATTTTTGGGAAAATAGACGGCATAGGCGGCGATTAGCTCCTCTTTTTAAAAAATATTCCGAAAGAATATTTCTTCCACTCTATATAAAACTAGAGATGTCTCATCAAGATGAACTATTTTTAAGAACTGTTGATCCAAAGGAATATTGTCCTGGAGTTTTTCGTTCAGAATATGATTCTCTTTTTCATTATTTCTCTCATGAAGCTGCACATGCAGGGATTGTTGATCATTTTAAAGCAGAACCTTTTGCGGATGTAAAAATAGCGGCAATGACTTTTACATTGGCACTGAATCCGAATAGAGTTGCTTTTTTATCTTCTGATCGCGCGTTAAATAAATTGGTTTATCATACTGCGCATGCAATTGAAGAGGGTAATTATCCTGATAGATTTCCTTGTATGGTCCGTGGCACGATTACTCCTTACTCTTTTGTACAGCGTGCCAATCTTTTTATTCCCTACGCATTTGAAGATGAAGGAGAGACGTTTAGATCTCTGGATAAAAGGGGATTAGTGAGTAGCTAACGCTTGTATCCTGCGCTGATCGAAAATATTTTATAATACCTCTATTTCTTGAGAGGAGAAGGGCACATAGTTAAACGGTAGAATACATGGCTGGCAGTCATGGGATCGGAGTTCAATTCTCCGTGTGTCCATTTTAATAAAAATTGAAAGATTTTTTCAATAAGATGCCAAAAATTATTCAAAAAGAATTCTTCCTACCTGTAACAAGTTTCTATCAAAATCTAATGAAGAAGATAATCGATCGTAAAACACTCTAACCCTTTCTTTATATGCTCTTTGTGCAGTAATAAAATCCGCGCTTGCCCTATTAAATCCAGAAGTCTTCATAAGTAATGTGTGTGCCTCCCGTAGATTTTGATATGCAACAGTACCATTTCCTTGATTAATAAATAGTTCAGAGTCGTTCAATAGTTGAGTGATTTGTTCCGATAATTATGGTGCCATAAAAAGCCACACACGCATACTATTTAAATTTTACAACAATCATTAAATACTCTCACTATCTTATATTTTCATGAAAGTTTTCAAGAAAACTTTGCTGTCTTTACTTTTAATAGCTTTTCCTGTTTCTGCAAATCTTCCGCGATCCGACGGTATTATTCGTGATCGTTGCTATAAACAAGAATTACATAATTATCATAACTCGGATGGATCTTTAGCTCATAGTATTATCTTGTACTTAGATCAATGCGAGTGTCCTGCAGTTCCTCAACAACACACACGAGTTATTGATTGGAGATATTTAGATGATAAACGATCACAAGTACCAAGAAAAAAATTTCAGGAAGGATATGTCGCATTTTTTGAAGATTACAAATATCCAGGAGTTTTTCGAGAGGTTACAAGCACATTGTATTTTGAAAGCCATACTTTTTATGATAAAGAAAGAGCCGATCATGACATTCACTCTCTGTGTGATAGAAGAGAATTACAAAATCCAAAGAAAAAATCTCAAGAGAAATCAATAGTTAAGAATAATCCTCTCAAATAATCTACCCGGATATCCTTGGAGATATTAAATTCACGGGTCAGTAAGCGAAAATTAAATATAAAATAAAAAAAGAAAAAGCTACTTTGAATTATCTTTTTTTCTTTTTCTTTGCTTTTTTCTTTGCTGCCATCTGAAAAACTCCTTTATTTACTTACAGAGAGAGGAATTTTAAATTTATATAGTTATGCTTTATTCTTTAACTCTTGTCTCAACTTTTTTACCTGCTTTCTCAAACGGTATTTCTTTATTGATGAGTTTTCTGATGATTTCTTTGAGATTTTTTATCGGCACTCTGATCTGTTTTGTAGTATCTCGATCCCGAATTGTAACATCCTGATTTTTTGGAGATTCTTCGTCGACAGTTATACAGTAAGGGGTCCCTATTTCATCATTTCGTGCATATCTGCGGCCAATGCTTCCTGATCTGTCGTAGGCTATGTGAAATTCTTTTCGCAAGTCCTTAATGATATCCTCTGCTATCTTCTCATATTCTGGTTGTTTGATAATCGGAAATACTGCTGCTTTGACGGGCGCAAGTTTTGGGTGAAGCCGCAAGACAGTGTTCTGCCTTTTGTCGTCGTGGAAATATGCAAAAGTTAAGATGGTCTGAAAATTCCTATCCACACCGAAACTTAATTCCAGAACATGTGGAATAAACTTTTTTTTTGTCTCTTCATCCAGAATAGAAAGATTTTGCTTTGAAATTTCCTGATGTCCTTTCAAATCATGATCCGTCCGATAGTGAACGCCGCCGATTTCGGTCCATCCAACGGAATCAAGGTCAGCCTCCATATCAAAGTGATATTTATTGTAGAATGCTTTTTCTTTCTCATCAAGCTCAAAAAAACGGAATTTCTCTGGTGGCATTTCCAACTGCTGAAGATAAAACTGCTGGACTTTCGCCATATGATACACATAAAACTTTGGGATCTTTTTTGCAAGCTCCTGACATTGTATTTGTTGTATTCCTTTTTCCCTTTCGCTACTTATAACAACTCGTAAGATATATTCTGCAATTTCATCAAAATGTTCATACTCGTCTATTTTTGCAGGATTAAAAAAAATCTGCAGTTCTGCCTGGGTGAATGCTCTCTGTCGCAATAAAAAATTTCTCGGCGATAGCTCGTTACGATATGCCATTCCGATAAGTGCTAATCCTAATGGCAACTTTCCCCGTGTTGCTTCAAATTCTGTCTTAAAGTTTACATATGGACTTTGCGCGGTCTCGGGTCGTAAATATGCTTTAACATTTGTTCCGACTCCTAACTGTAGGGGAAACATCATATTAATCGGGCCGACATAGTCGATCGCGTTTCCACACTGGGAGCAGACTGCTTTTTGCTCCTTGATAAGAGAAAATAATTCTTCCGCACTGAGGCCATCAATTCTTTTTTTCATATATTTTTCCAAGAGATGATCGGCTCGCTCGATATGACCTTTTTTGCATTTTGCAGCAATGTCGGTAAAATTTTTTAAATGTCCGCTTGCAACAAATGTTTGTTCAGGCATAATTTCAGACGCCTCAATCTCAAAAAAATTCTCATGCAATCCCAAAAAATATTGTCTCCATATGTTCTCAAAATTTTTCTTCAGTAAAATACCGTTATGTCCATAATCATAGAGTCCCGATAGTCCTCCATAAATTTCTCCCGAGGGATACGCAAATCCTTTTCGCTTGCAAAATGATGCAAGCTCGTCGATGGTGATCGGTTTTCTTACCAGTGTTTGTTTTTCCTGCTGATTTTTATCGGTATTCATCTGATTTTTTATTTCCTCTGCTTTTTTTTCAGCCTCCTCTTTATCTTTTCCCAGATATGCGACATACTCACTTTTTACTTTATCATTTTCTCTTGTTGATTTTTGCAGGTAATAATATTCTTTTCCACTGATTTTTTTCTTGGCGACAAACATGATTTAGCTACTACCTTTTGGTTTTTAAGGCTTTTGAGATTTTT
>JBDKJQ010000081.1:0-3064 GCA_039796495.1 archaeon
CCCCGCATATCGCAGCAAAATCTTTTTTCCTTTTTCATTTAGGTATTGGGTGACCGATATACTTAAAGATTTCTTTTTGAAATCTTTAATCCATTCCGATTTTACATCGGAAGTTTTAAATACTTGTATATCGTATGTCCGATACATAAATTATATGGAGGACAAATGGGCGGAAGCTGTTGTGTAGGATATTCGTGCGGTGATAGCACTGTGCGACAATTCTTGACCAAAGAAGAACGAATAGAGATGCTGAAAGAGTACAAAGAATCTTTGGAAAAAGAAGTTCGTGGCATACAAGAACGAATTGAAGATCTAGAAGAAGAATAAAGTTATTTTTTTGTTTTTTTATTTATCTTTTGGGATTCTTTTGTTTAGTTCGGCTCTATAGTCCGGAAGATTTTCTAATGTAATATCGTTTGCAAGATCGGGAGCATAATGCCGGATAATTTCTCTAAAACTATCAAATGATTGTTGATCCATTAGTTCAGTTCCATTAGTATCCATCAAAGGAATTGTCAAGAAACTTTGAACGCGTCCTAAATCGTGTGCTTTCTGGCTCATCTCAATAGCGCATCGATTAACTTTTCTTCTTAATTCTGGATTTGGATGTGATACTGCATTCGCCAATGTTTCAAAACCTAAATTCAAAAATAACAAAGGATTGTCTAAAAGTCTGCGATAAACCGCCGACCTCTTAAACGATTGTTTTGGCCAATTTGCATTTCCAGGAATTTCATTTTTTGCTGGAAATCCCCGATAAACGGAGGTACTAAAGGCGTTCAAAAGCCCCACGCATAATTCTCTTGTTTTATTTAAGGTATCATCAGTATCTTCAGGAATACCAAAGACGTATAATATTTCTGGAGAAATGCCGTTTTTTTCTGCGTGCTCAAAAACTCTGAAAAGGCGCGTTTCAAGGCGATTATCTCCTTTATGAATTGCTTTTAATAATGATATATCTGCAGCTCCATCGGCTCCAAAACCAAATTGATAAAATCCTGCTCTTTTAGCAGTATTTATTAAATCCAATTGTATAGCAGATTCATATGAATCGGCTCGGGATAATGCTCTTAGCCTCATTGGAATTCCTGTTTCTGCTTCTACTCTTTCTATCATTTTCAGCCTTTTCTCTAGTTCTCCAGTAACGGGAGGTTTTAATGCATCCTGAAAAAAGTCTAGGGAAGTACAGTAAAAGCTTAAATCTTTTATTTCTAATTCTTTTGCTTTTTCAGCTATTGCTCTCAGATTGCCTTCAGTGTTATAGAAAGATTCTTGTCTTTTTGTTTGTGCTCCGCAGAAATCACAGTGAAATAAGCATCCTTGGCTAAATAAAAGTGTTGACTCATTGTTCAAATAAGTTCTCATATCATTATCAGAAAATTTATTTAATTGATTTTCAAATGTTACTTTCCAGTAATCTGGAGACGTAGTTAAACTTGCCCGAGGAGATTGGTGTGCCTGAGGAAACATTGAAGAAAATTCTTCATGAAGCAATCCTTCAATTCCTTGACCTCCCATAAAAATTTTTTTTGGTTCTACCCCCCTATTAACAAGAAAATCATACATCCAGTGTGCTGCAGCTATATTCTGCGTTCCCATAACATTAATTCCCAAAGAATCAAAATCGCTTAAATCATCTCTTCCCGATATATCGTGAAGTTGACAATCGTGGTAGTCGACTTGTGCCAGTTTAAGATTTTCTAAAGCTTGGCCTGCATACAAAAGTCCGACTGGTAAATAAGGATTTTTATCTCTAAAAAAGCTTCCAGTATAATGAATATAGGGGGGATGAATCATAAGCACATTTCCCTTCGGTAATTGTTCTGAGTTTATTGTTAATTCCATTTTACTATCTCAGAAATCTCTGAGGTATTTCACCTCTCTAACAAATATATTGAAATATATATTTTTAAGCTTTTGTATTCCTCTTTATGGATGAAGAAACATTTTTAACCATCTCTCTTTCTCTCTTTTCATGAAACAATCAAAAATATTTCCTCCATTAAAGGGAAAAGCAATTTTATCCCCGATGGTCGGTGTGACCGATGTCGCGTTTCGTGCACTCTGCAAGAAATATGGCGCTGCATTGACCTGTACTGAATTTGTGCATAGCACTGCGTTGAATCGGGGAAGCAGAAAAAGTTTAGAAATGCTGAAGACGGATCCTGTTGAAGGTATAAAACAAGTTCAGTTATTTGGAAATTCTGAAGAAGAAATCATTACTGCAGGAAAGTTTGTTGAGAAGGATTTTGATATTATTGATATTAACTGTGGCTGTCCTGCATGGAAGGTTATCCGGAGCGGTGCGGGAAGTGAATTATTAAAACAGCCACAGAAAATTTTTGATTTGATACGGCAATTAAATAATGCGGTTAGTAAGCCTGTCACGGTTAAGATTAGAATTGGTATTGATGACAAACATATTAATGCTGTTGAAATTGCAAAAATTGTTGAGAATGCCGGCGCTGCCGCTCTTGCTATTCATGGAAGGACACAACAGCAAGGCTATAGCGGCAAAGCAAATTGGGATGTTATAAAAAAAGTAAAGGAAGCTGTTGCAATTCCTGTCATTGGTAACGGGGATGTTTTTACGCCTGAAGATTTCAAGGAAAAATTAGACTATTCCGGTGTTGATTATATTCTTGTTGCACGTGGTGCTTTAGGTAATCCCTATATTTTCAAGCAGATTTCAGATTATCTTGCAACGGGAGTGTATGACGAAAAAGATCGGATTGAACAATTTTTTGAATATTTTAAATTAGCAAAAAAACATTCTCTTTCTTTTTCGCAGATAAAATCGCAGGCAGTTTTGTTTACGAAGGGGATTGTTAACGGAGGAGCATTGCGGATGAAGTTGATGCGATGTGCGAATGAGGAAGAGTTTGTGAAACTGTTAGAAATGTTTAAATATCCTCTCGTCAACCCTCAATAAAAGAGTTCTCAAGAATTATGGAAGCAAAACCAATATTAGAAAATGTGAATGTAAGAACCTATCAAGGACGGTATAAGATTCAATTGGAAATTCCTGAAACTTCAACGCTTACCGCTACTGAAATAGATACTA